>CAZTLC010000027.1:0-11546 GCA_964614295.1 uncultured Aquificaceae bacterium
GCTTTTGGTGTATTGGCAATAATTGCTTTCACGATGCAAATAATATCTGGCATGATACTTTTGATGTATTATAAGCCATATGATACACTTGCTTTTGATAGTGCCGCCCTTTTTATATGGAAAGTGATACCATACGGATGGCTTTTTAGAAGTATACATGCTGCTGGTGCAAACTTTTTCTTAGCGGTGGTTTATCTTCACATGTTTACCGGTATTTATTACAACGCTTACAAGAAACCAAGAGAACTTGTATGGGTAATGGGCTTCATCATTTATTTCTTACTCCTTCTTACCGCTTTGACTGGTTATGTTTTGCCATGGGGCCAGCTATCTTATTGGGCTACAGAGGTTACTGTTGAAATACCTGGTGCTATACCTGGTGTAATAGGTGAGACCATATCGGTACTCATGAGAGGTGGTTATACTCTTGGAAACTTGGCTCTTGGTAGATTCTTCGCTCTTCATGTGTTGATATTACCTCTTATACTCCTTGGTGTTGTGAGCATACACCTTTTCCTAGTAAGAGCTGCTGGTATATCAAATCCTGATGGTAAACCTTACGATAAGAAGAAAGAAGGTGTTCCTTTTCACCCTTATGTCACCTTGAAAGAAGGTGCTGTGGCGATGTTTTATCTAGCATTGTTTTTCTTCTTTGTATTCTTCTATATGAAGGGATTCTTCCCTGCTACAAACTGGGACCCAGCCAATCCGCTACAAACCCCAGCCGAAATAGCCCCAGAGTGGTACTTAAAAGGTTATTATGCTATATTTAGGTCTATACCAAACAAATTCATAGGCTTTATCACGTTTAATTTAGTTTTAGTTCTAATACTTCTCTTGCCTTGGTTAGATTTCTCTCCTATAAGAAGCGCTAGAAGAAGACCTTTGTTTTTCATAATGTATATCGTATTCATATTTGCAGGAGCTGGTCTTGCCATAATAGGTGCTTTACCTGCAACTCCAGCCGTAGCTCATGTTGGTTTAATTTTTACAGCTATCTTGTTCTCGTTCTTTATATCTTTGCCTATAATATCCTTTATAGAACTTGGTTATGTGAAAGCCAAAGGGGGTGAACAATGAGCGTAGGAAATATCCTAAAGACAATATTCTTTACCGTATTTGTAGTAGGCTTTTTCTTCATCATGTGGGTAAAAAATCCTTTTGTGCAGGAGCAAGAATATCCTCTTCCAGCACAGTATAGAGCAATGATTTATAGTGATAATCCTCAAATAATAGCTGCTGGTCGCCAGATAGTCACCCAGCAGTGTGCAGCTTGCCACTCCCTAAGGTATGACGGTGTTTACCCACTCTCTGTGAAATCTGACCCAAACTTTCCACGTATCATAAAGAAGTTTGCAAAGCCTATACCCTCTGATAGTCTTTTAGCTCCTTTCCATCAAAAAACAAAAGGCTTTGCGATGTATCTACCAGAAGATGTTTACGATGCCGCTTTTTCATCTGAACTACATACTCTAAAATCTCAATTTGGTAAAGTGCCTCCAGACTTATCTACTATGTATTTGGCAAGAGGCCCAGAGTATCTATTTAACTGGGTTCAAGACCCTGGGAAGATATTACCTGGTACTGCTATGCCACCAATTTTACAAGGTCAACCAAAAGAGGCTGCTGAAGTGGTAGCATACTTAAGAGCTGTTGATACACCATCTCCAGCTGAACAAACAAGGCGTTTTGAAATGGGCGTGGTGACAATAGCTTTCTTGATATTCTTTGGTATCGGAATATATCTATACAGAGGTAGACTCTTAGACAAAATGGGTCTTCATTGATAAATGTATCCCTCCCTTTGGGAGGGTCTATTTTTATTAAAATCTTGTTATCTACTTAAAGTATTTTTCAAAATCTCCAAAGCACTCTTAAACTTATCTATATCTTGAACACCACCTTGAGCTAAATCTTCTCTTCCACCACCAGAGCCGTTCATAGGCTTTGCTACATCTTTTATAAGTTTTGACATATCGTAGTTTAGATTTTTAGATTTTGCTAAGAGGATGCTTTTTTTAGGGCTTTTAGAAACTAAAAATACCACTATATCTGGATGCTGTCTGTAAGAGTCAGCTATTTCTCTTAGATTTTCCAAAGAAGCTTCTTCTAATATACCATAATAAAGCTTTATATCCTTTATCTGCTCTTGATTTATAGAGGATTTTGCTTCAAGCCTTGCTAGTTTGGATTTTAGCGTGTTTATCTCATTTTCTTTATCCTTTAACTCATCTTTTAGGGCTATAACTCTATCTAAAAGATTTTGTTTGTTTGCTCCTATCTCTTGGTATACGGCTTTTAATAGTTCTTTATCTTCATAGGCTTCTCTTACAGCTTTTCTACCAGCTTTTGCTATTATCCTTCTTATACCAGCTCCCACTGAAGATTCTGATATTATTTTAAAATAGCCTATGTCTCCTGTTCTTCTAACATGAGTTCCACCGCAAAGCTCTTTTGAAAAATCACCAGCGCTTATAACCCTCACTGTATCACCATATTTTTCCTCAAATATCGCCATTGCCCCCGTCTTTATAGCCTCTTGATAAGGCATTTCTTTTACATCCACCTCTTCGTTTTTCATAATCTCTTCGTTTATCATCGCTTCAATAGCTTCCATTTCCTCTGGTTTTAAGCCTCTATAGAATGTAAAGTCAAACCTTAAAAACTCATCCCCCACGTAAGAGCCAGCTTGTCTTACAGATTCTCCAAACATGTTTCTCAAAGCTGCATGTAGAAGGTGTGTGGATGTATGATGCCTTTTTATATCATCTCTTCTTTCTTTGTCTATTCTGGCAAGGATATTTGAGTTTACTCTTAGCCTACCTTTTATCAGTTTTCCTATGTGCGTTATAACACCGTCTGTGGGTGTTTTGGTATCGTTTACCACAAAAAGCGCTTCGTTGTTTTCTAATATACCGCTATCTCCTATCTGACCGCCTTTTTCTGGATAGAACGGTGTTTTATCAAGTATAACGATTCCTTCTTCTTGTTCTTTTAGCTCATTCACCAGTTTACCGTTTTTTATGATAAATAAAACTCTTGCCTGTTCTTCGGTATTGGTGTATCCTGTGAATGCTGATATAGCCTTGTCTTTTATGCTAAGATATACATCTTCCACCGTTTCTTCGCCTTTGAAATGTTTTCTGGATTCTTCTTTTTGTTTTTCTAAAAGCTCGTAAAACGTTTTCATATCAAGGCTCATACCTTTTTCATGAGCCATCTCTTGAAGTATATCAAGTGGAAATCCATATGTATCGTAGGCTTTAAAGATAAAATCACCGCTTATGACATTAGACTTGTTCTCAGCCACATATCTATCAAAAAGTTCTAAGGATTTTTCTAATGTCTCTAAAAACCTTGATTCTTCTGATTTTATGATGTTTTTAATAAAGTCTTTGCTCATCTCAAGTTCTGGATAGCCGTTTTTTAAGGTATCTATCACTACATCAACGGTTTTGTATAAGAACTCTTCTTTTATACCTATCTTATAACCAAATCTTACAGCTCTTCTCAATACCTTTCTTATAACATATCCTCTTCCTTCATTGGAAGGTATCACCCCTTCAGAGATGGCTATAGTGCAAGCCCTAGAATGGTCGGCTATAACTCTCATGGCTATATCTGTCTCTTCAGCAGTTTTGTAGCTTTTATTAGAAAGCTCTTCTACAAAATGTATAATAGGCATTATGATATCTATTTCAAAATTTGAATCTTTTCCTTGAAGTATAGAGGCAATCCTTTCAAGTCCCATTCCTGTATCTATAGAAGGTTTGGATAGTGGTTCTATATTGCCAGAGGCATCTTTGTTAAACTGCATAAAAACGAGGTTCCAAATCTCTAAGTATCTTTCATCTTGAGGATATTTTTCACCCCTATCTATGTATATCTCAGAAGAATAACCGCAAGGGCCTGTTTCTCCCATCTGCCAAAAGTTGTCCTCATCTCCAAGGCGCCATATCCTGTCCTCTGGTATATTTATCAGTTCTTTCCAGAGCTTATAAGCTTCATCATCTTTCTGATGGACACTAACATAGAGCTTTTCTTTTGGAAGCTTTAGAACCTCTGTTACAAACTCCCAAGCGTATAGTATGGCCTCCTTCTTAAAGTAATCTCCGAAGGAAAAATTTCCAAGCATCTCAAAGAATGTGTGATGTCTTGTGGTTCTTCCTACGCTTTCAAGGTCGTTGTGCTTACCTGAGACTCTAAAACACTTCTGGCAGGAGGTAGCTCTTTTATAAGGAAGGCTTTCAAGCCCCAAAAATACATTTTTAAAAGGCACCATCCCAGCGTTTACAAAAAGAAGTGTAGGGTCGTTTTTGGGAACTATAGAGGCACTTTTTACAATAGTATGACCTTTATTTTCAAAAAAAGATAGAAACTTTTCTCTTATCTCATCCGTTTTCATACATCTATTTTACCAATATTTCATTTTGTAGGTCAATTAAAAGCTCTGTAAACAAAACATATATAAATTAATTACCAAAAGTAGTTTTAATTTTATTTTCTTATAAAGCTAAGTTATAATAGCTATATTTTTATTTATGCTTTTAGAAGTAAAACATTTAAACGTATATTACGATGGAAAGCACATTTTAAAGGATGTGAGTTTTGATGTGGGAAATGGAGAGTTTTTTGCGATAGTGGGGGAGTCTGGGTCTGGTAAATCTAGCATAGCAAAAGCTATAATGGGGCTCATAAGGTATGAGGGGCTTATAAATTTTAATGGGGATGATATTTTTATGATATTTCAAGACCCTGGTAATTATCTTGACCCACTTTTTAAAGTTTATAATCAGATAAAGATGGTAAAAGAGGCGGTGAAAACAAAAAAAGGTATTGATATAGACAAAGCCATAAGCCTTGTGGGGCTTAATCATCAGGAGCTTAAGAGTAAATATCCACATCAGCTTTCTGGAGGACAAAAACAAAGGGTTATGATAGCGATGGCTCTATCAAGGGGTTCTTCTTTGGTGATAGCAGATGAGCCTACATCTTCTTTGGATGTTTTGGTGCAAAAGGATGTTTTGTGCGCTTTTAAAAATATGAGAACATATTTTAATTTGATTGTTATAACCCACGATATAAATGTAGTTTATCATATAGCTGATAGGGTGTTGGTGCTAAAAGACGGTATCGTTCAGGAGATATCTTCTAAAGAAGATTTTTTTAAAAGCCCAAAAAGTGAATATGGCAAAAAACTTTTAGAAAGCTTTTACTGAATTTAACATTTACTTAACATTTAAATGTTTTACTTGATTTTCAATAAATTTTTGGCTATATTGTGGATATGAGAAAAGTATTTAAAGTAAGCGGAATGACATGCGTAAACTGCCAAAGAACCATACAGGTAGGTTTAAAGAAGACAAAAGGTGTAGAGGATATTGATGTATCCTTGGTTTTAGAAAGGGCTATAGTGAGTTTTGATGAAAATACTCTATCAAAAGAAGATATCATCAAGAAGATAAGAGAGCTTGGATACGATGCTTTTGTGGTAGAAGAAACAGGTGTTTTAAATTTATACCTTGATAGAGTAGATTGTTCTTCCGATTCTTGTGCTCTTCTTACAAAAGAGGATATAGAATCTTTGAAAGGTGTTAAAAAGGCTGTTTTGGATAGTATTAAACAAACCCTATACGTAGAATACGATAAGGATGTTGTATCATCAGAGGATATAATGGCCTTTATAAGGTCAAAAGGCTATGAGGCATCCGTTTTAGAGCTTGATAAAACCAAGGAGATAGCTTTAAAGATAGCTTTTGGTGTAGCAAGCGGTATACTGATAATGGCTCTAAACTATACGACTTTGGCTTACAAAGGTTATATAGAGATGATTTTGGCAATACTTGTGCAAATCTATACAGCCAAAGATTTTTATAAAGGAGCTATCGCTTCTTTAAAAGCCAGAATGGGCAATATGGATCTTTTGGTGGCTTTGGGAAGTTTTGTATCCATAGTTTATAGTTCTTTGGTGGTTTTTGGGCTTTTAAAAGGAAACATGTTTTTTGAAACTCCTACTTTTTTGGTATCCTTTGTCTTGATAGGAAAGCTTATAGAGTATAGGCTGAAGAAAAAGGCAAGTGCCTATCTTAAAAATATCACATCCTTAAACCTAAGGACTGCAAGGATTGTAAAAGATGGTAAAGAGATGACTGTGGACTCCTATTCTCTAAAAGAGGGAGATTTGGTGCTATATAAACCAGGGGATAGGGTATCTTTGGATATCGTTGTAGTAGAAGGAAATGCTTATATAGATACATCTTTTATAAACGGAGAGTTTGAGCCTGTTCTTGTAAAAGAGGGGGATAGTGTGATATCTGGTTCTTTGGTAAAAAGTGGGTATATAAAGGGGTCTGTGGTAAACGTGGCAGAAAAATCATTTATAAATGAGCTTGTAAGGGCTTCAAACATAAGCCTTGAGAAAAAGCCAAACATACAAAATATATCGGACAAAGTTTCATCTTATTTTGTGCAGGCTATCATCTTGATATCGTCTTTTGTGTTTGTGGTGTGGAAGCTTATTGGGGTGCCAACGCAAGATGCTTTAAACTATGCTGTTTCTACCCTTGTAATATCTTGTCCTTGCGCTATGGGTATAGCAGTGCCAATATCTGTTATGGTAGGGGTTTCTGTGGCTTTTAAAAACGGAATACTTATAAAAAATGCCAGTGCCTTAGAAACCTTTTACAAAGCTGATACATTTGTGTTAGATAAAACAGGCACCTTGACAGAAGGTGCTTTCAAGGTGATAAAAGAAGAGATAAAAGAGGATAAAGAAAGAGTGTGCTCTTTGGTAAAGCATATGGAAAGGTTTTCAAACCATCCTATAGGAAAAGCTCTTTATGAGCATTGTAAACATTTTGATGATATTGATGAAAATTTAACATGTGAGGAGATAGAGGGTTTTGGTGTAAGATGTGGGGATATTTTTCTAACGGATGTTTCTTTCTGGGGAAAAGAATCTTCTCAAAAGGCTATAGGTATAGGCACCAAAGAAAAGCTGATGGGCATATTTTACCTTGAAGATACTCTAAACCCTCATTCTCATGATTTTATTAAAAGCCTGAAACAAAGACACAAAACTATTATACTTTGTTCTGGTGATACCAAAGCAAATGTAGAAGCTGTTGCAAAATCCCTTGGTATAGATATTTACTATTATTCTATGAGCCCTGTTGATAAGGCAAATCTCATCAAAGATTTAAAATCTAAAAACCATATAGTTTGTATGGTGGGGGATGGTATAAACGATGCAAAGGCTATGGCGCTTGGAGATGTTGGTGTAGCTGTGTCAAAAGCCTTAGATGCTGCAAAGGTAAGTACAGATATAGTAATATCAAGCGGCGGTCTTGAAAAGATAATTTATTTGTTAAATCTCACAGATAAGTTTATGAAAAATGTAAAAGAAAATCTCTTCTGGGCTTTTGGTTATAACGCACTTATGATACCCTTTGCAGCGGGGCTTTTTGCAAAGTATGGGTTTTATATAGAACCTGAGTTTGCTGGACTCCTTATGGGATTTTCCTCTGTGAGTGTGGTTTTAAATGCTATGAGACTTTCAAAAGTTTAAATTATAGTTTTAGGGCTTTTAGTATATCAAGGGTAGCTTTTGATTTGTTTAATGTGTAAAAATGAATGTGTTTAATACCGTTTTTTGCAAGGTCTTCACACTGGTTTATAGCTATCTCAACACCTTTTTTTACAACATCTTCTTCGCTTAAATTCTCTAAAGCATCTGTGATATGAGATGGTATGGTAGCACCGCACATGCTTGCAAACTTAGAAATTTGTTTTATGTTTGTAATGGGCATTATACCAGGGACAATAGGTATATCTATATTTGCCTTGTGGCATAAATCTAAAAACTCATAATAATAAGCATTATCAAAAAACATCTGTGTGATGGCAAAGCTTGCTCCCTTTTCTACCTTTTGTCTGAAATATCTTATCTCCCACTCCATATTGGGAGACTCTGGATGGCCTTCTGGATAAGCGGCCACTCCTATACAAAGCTCTTTGTCAAAGTGTTTCTTTATAAGGTCTATAAGCTCAAAAGCGTGGTCGCATCCTCTTTTCTCACCGTTTTTTGGTATGTCACCTCTTAAAGCCAGTATATTTTCTATATTATTTTTTCTATAAAAGCTCAAAATCTCTAAAAGCTCTTCTTTTGTATGAGCTATACAGGTAAGATGTGCCATTACGTTTAACATGAGGCTGTTTTTTAGCTCTAACACCGTTTCTTTCGTATATTCTATGGGAGGTTTTGAAGAGGTAGAGTATCCGCTGGCTCCGTGTGTTACAGATACAAAGAGGGGATTGTATGCAGAAAGTTCCTTGGCGGTCTCTAAAAGTGTTTCTTTGTCTTTTTGGCTTTTAGGGGGAAAAAATTCAAAGGATACCCCTTTTTTTGTCTTCAAAAGCTCTATTATTTTCATATTGTCATACTTAGGCTTTCTTTGTACATTTGTTTGAAATCAAAGGCTGCTCTTTTTACATCTTCAAAGCCAAGGATAGCAGAGACCACGGCTACTCCCTTCACCTTGCATTTTAATACATCCTTTAGGTTGTAGTGAGTGATACCACCTATTGCTATAATAGGTATAGATGTGATGTTTATGGCTTTACAAAGGGCTTCTAAACCAACATACTTATAGTCTTTTTTGGTTTGAGTATGAAAAACAGAGCCAAAACCTATATAATCTATGGGCATTGTCATGGCATCCTTTAGCTGTTCTAAGTTGTTGACCGAATATCCCACTATCATATCTTCTGGGATGATTTTTTTACAAACATCCGGTGGTAAATCTTCCTGGCCAACGTGTACTCCATCAGCTTTTATCGCTATCGCTAAATCTACCCTGTCGTTTACTATGAGGGCTACTTTGTTTTGGCGTGTTATATCTCTTAACACCAAAAGCTCTTCATACATCTGCCTAGAAGATTTGTTTTTAAACCTGTACTGTATAGCTGTCACCCCGCCTTCTATTGCCTGTTCTAAAGTCTTTACCACATCCCTATCTATAAAAAAAGCATCATCTGTCACCAAGTATATACTAAAGTTAAAATCTTTAAACATAGCATTTATTATACTACGATAAGTTTTTGTATTTCAAGCTGATGGTAAAATAATCTTTTTATGATAATATTTTTATACTGCTATAAAAACTAACCAAAGTTGTTAGAAACTTTTGACTGAGTCGTTTCCAATCCTTTTACGAGGTTTCCATAAACCTGATAGGCTTTTGATAGGTCTATAAGCTGGACCATCTCTCTTACAGGGTTTACATTTGAGCCTTCTAAAGCACCTTGTATGAGAGTGGAAGTGTTGTCTTTGGTGGCGTTTTGGGCTGTGTATAGGTCGTTTCCAGCTTTTTGTGGGTTTGTGAGGTCTACAAGGCCTATGGTACCTACTTGGCTAGGGGTTTCGTTGGTGCCTTGAGTGGTTATAAATACGTTTCCTTGAGGTGATATGTGTATGGAAGTGGCTATGGGTGGTATCTGAATGGGTTGATTTTTTGGTCCTAACACTTTCATACCATAGTGGTTTACAAGGTATCCATTTTTATCCAGTTGAAAATCGCCCCTCCTTTGATAAAATATCTCTCCTCTATCGTTCATCACTTTAAAAAAGCCTTTACCGTTTATGGCTAAATCAAGGGGGTTGTCTGTTTTTTTGATAGGTCCTTCTGTGAAGTTTGTGTATATTTTCTCCATGATGGGATAGACATAGTTGTTAGAGGGATTATCTGGGGCGTTGCCGGGTTCTTTTGTGGCATCTGGTGTATAGTAGGCTAAGGCTGATAGGAAATCTTTTTTAAAACCAGGGGTATCTGCGTTTGCTATGTTATTGGCTACCACATCTAGCCTTCTTTGTTCTAAACTCATACCACTTGCTAGCACATACATAGGTTGATAATCTAAAGCCATAATCAGTTCCTCTCCTTCCTATAAATATATGCGTTTTCTATAAAAGATGCAAAGAGTTTGTGAGCTTTAAAAGGCTTGCTTTTGAACTCCGGATGGAACTGACATCCTATATACCACCTGTGGTTTTGTAGCTCTAATATCTCCACTAAAGATTTTTTCGGGTATATACCAGAGGCTATAAAACTGTGTTTTTCAAAATCTTCTTTGTACTTGTTGTTAAATTCGTATCTGTGTCTATGTCTTTCGTAGATGAGGGTTTCTTTGTATATCTCATAAGCCTTTGTGTTTTCTTTTATAAGACACTCATAAGCACCGAGCCTCATAGTTCCACCCATATTTTCTACGCTTTTTTGGTCTTCCATTATATCTATTACTGGGTTTGGCGTGTTTTGGTCAAATTCTGTAGAGTTTGCATCTTTAAAGCCCAATACATTTCTTGCAAATTCCACTGCCATAAGCTGCATACCAAGGCATATGCCAAAAGTGGGTATGTTGTGAATTCTACCGTAATTTAAAGCTTTTATCTTGCCCTCTATACCTCTTTCGCCAAATCCTCCGGGTATCAGTATGCCATCTACATGCTCTAAATCTTTTTCTTCAACATTTTCAGAGTCTATCCAAATCATGTTTACCTTTAATCTGTTTTCAATACCAGCGTGTATGAGAGCTTCTGTGAGACTTTTGTAAGCATCCTTTAGCTTTATATATTTTCCTACTATAGCTATATCAACGCTGTCTTGTAGGTTGTTCAATCTTGATACGATACTATCCCATTTTGATAGGTCTGGTTCTTTTTGTTCAAGGCTAAAGGCGTTTATGATGATTTTATCTAAGTTTTGGGCTTTTAAGATAAGAGGTATTTTGTATATATAATCAACATCGTAAGCTGATATCACGTTTTCTGGTTTTATATTGCAAAACATCGCTATCTTTGATTTTACATCTTGAGGAAGCTCCACTTCAGAACGACATATTATAATGTCAGGTTGGATACCTATGGCTCTTAACTCTTTTACAGAATGCTGAGTGGGTTTTGTCTTTAGCTCCCCTGCCACAGAGATGTAGGGTACATAGGTAAGGTGTATAAAAAGCGTATTTTCCCTTCCAAGTTCAAGTTGAAGCTGTCTTATGGCTTCTAAGAAGGGTAAGCTTTCTATGTCCCCAACGGTGCCTCCTATTTCTACTATCGTTATATCCTTGTCTTTGGAAGCTTTTAATATCATAGATTTTATCTCATCGGTAACGTGTGGTATAACCTGTACTGTAGAGCCAAGATATACGCCTTTTCTCTCTTTGTCTAAAACGCTGTTGTAAATCTTTCCTGCGGTTATGTTGTTTAGCTTTGATAGGTTTGTACTGGTAAAACGCTCATAATGTCCCAAATCAAGGTCGGTTTCTGCCCCATCTTCTGTTACAAACACCTCACCGTGCTGGTATGGGTTCATAGTACCTGGGTCTACATTTAGATAAGGGTCTAACTTTTGAAGGGTAATGTTGATAGAAAGCCCTTCCAAAAGAGCCCCTATAGAAGCTGAGGCTACACCTTTTCCAAGAGAAGATAAAACACCACCTGTAACAAATATGAATTTACTATTTGAAGCGTGCATTCTTTATTATATCAT
>CAZTLC010000028.1:0-11368 GCA_964614295.1 uncultured Aquificaceae bacterium
TTATAAGATATTTTTATGAAATTTGTATTAAGATTTAATGAATAAGCCAAGTATGGGAGATAGTATGAAATTTAAAAGCTTTAAATCTTTTGTTAGTCCTAAAAGCTTTAAACCAAGACCAGTTATAAGAGTAGCACCCACAAACGCCACAGTGCTTAAAGAAGCATTGTTTATATAGCTTTTAAGAAAAAAAGCACCGTAAGTTAAAATACCTTGATATACTAATATGGAAAAAGAAGAAAAACTCACAGAGTATCCCAAAGAAGCACCAAGCAATATTGAACTAACGCCATCCATAAAAGCCTTAGATAAGATAATGCTATTGTCTCCTTTTGTGCCTTCTAAAATACACCCCAATATCGTAATGGGTCCTACGCAAAACATAATAGTAGCAGTATTAAATCCTTCAGGAGTGCCAAAACCTTTAAAAGCTTTTGAAAAAAGTTTATCAAGAGTGTTTTCAAAGTCAAAAAGATATCCTATGGCCCCGCCTATTAAAAGACAAACTAAGACTATTATAAGATTTGCTTTCTCACCCTCTTGAAAAAGATGAAAAGCCATTCCAAAAGAGAAAAGACCAAAAGCTTTTATGGTACTCTCTTTCAAAGATTGCGGTATATAATCTTTTAGGAAAGCGCCCAAAACCCCACCTATAAAAACCAGTGTAGCGTTTATAAGCGTACCTTCACCTATAAAGTACTCTGGCATCAACCCGGTGGCCACATCATAGGACGACCACCTATGATATGTAAGTGTATATGATTTATAGTTTGGCCTCCGTATTCTCCTATGTTGAAGACCAGTCTATAGCCATCCTTTAGTTCTAAATTATCAGCTATGTCTTTAGCTTTTACAATCATCTTACCAACCAATGCAGCATCTTCTTCTTTTAAAACCTGAACCCCATCTATATGTTTCTTTGGTATCAACAGCACATGGATTGGAGCTACAGGCTTTATATCTTTGAAGGCTATCAAATCTTCATCTTCATAGACTATATCCGACTTAACCTCTTTATTAGCTATCTTACAAAAAATGCAGTCCATAATTTTATTTTAGCATAGATTTTATGCATTTTACTATGAGCATGGATATCTATCATGCATCAAATCAAATCACTCATGGAAGAGCTTCAGTCTTTTGAAGGAGAATGATATGTTGATTTTAAAAGATAAACCCTTATAAAGTAATCTGATATTATAAGCTCTTCTTTATTACATAAACCTATATCTCTCATAGGTATAGCATAAGGGTTTTTGATATAAAGGATATTTTTAGAATTTATTGATAAATCTTTTATAGCTCTTATAGAAGGTCTTTTCCTTCCAATCCCTTTTACAAATTCTGTTCTAAAGTTTAAAAGCTCCAAAGAAGATTTAACACTTTGATTAGAGGTATAGCTTACCCATATACCATGCTGTTTTAGGCTTTTAGAAAGGATATATAAAAAATCAAAACTCCACAGGGAAGGATTTTTATAAGGGGAAAATCCATCATGAAGAATAACATCAAAACGGTTATTAAACTTTAATTGTCTTGCATCCATTAGGTATAGTTTCCAATTTATACATTTATTTTGAAGTTTGAAGTTATTTTTATAGAAAGTGTATCGCAGCTCATCGGATGGATGGTTTAATGGTATAAAAGGTGGTATCTTTTTATCTATACTAACTATATCTACACATTTGTCTGATGTTAAAAGTTCATGAGCTAATACAGCTGAGTTTACAAACATCCCAGCACCTATATCCAACACGCTTATATAAGTTTTTTCTTTTAAAAGCTCCAAAACAGGGTTTATAAACTTGTGATAAGCCTCTTCTAAAGGTCCTGTGGTGATGCTGTGGTAAAACTCTTGATAATAATCATCATATAAGTTTGGATAATCTGAAGCATCATAATTACTTGGCTTGTATATATTTGAAATCTCCTTTATAAGGATATCTTGGAGTTTTTTATCTATATATGTAAATCTTCTATCGTTTTTTAAAGTGGTCAAAACCCTTTCTTTCAAGCTCTTTTCCATCTATTAACACCATTGGCTTTCCTTTTTCCACCACACGCCCTATAACAGTATTATCCAAAAACGGATTAAAATGTTCTTTCCTTTGACAAAACAACAGCTGATAATCCTCTCCACCTACTAAAGCCAACTCATAAGGGTCTAAATTGTTTTTTAAAGCGAAGGTCTTTAGCTCTTGTGATAGTGGGATTTTGCCTTTATCTATCTCTATCACCACATTTGAACGCTCTGCTATGTGCCAAAGTTCTGAAGAAAGCCCGTCAGATATATCCATAGAAGCATTTGCATATTTTCTTATATGATTTATATAGTCTATTCTGGCTGTAGGCCTTAAGTGTCTTTCTATAAGTCTCAATTCATACTCTTCATAGGCTTTTTTTGATGTTAAAAGCTTAAAACCAGCATAAGAATCTCCAATGGTACCAGTTACTAACACATCGTCTCCCACCATAGCCCCAGCCCTTGATACAAATCTATCTACCTCACCTATCAAAAATACATCAATGCCAAGTTTTGAAGCTTTTGATATATTACCACCTACTATTTTTAAAGTATAAAACTCACAAGCTGATTTAACACCTTCATATATTCTTTCCAAAAAACGCTCTTCTACATAATCTGGTATCATCAACGATATAAGTCCATAAAGAGGTTTTCCACCATTTGCCACAATATCTGATACATTGACAGATATCGCCTTAAAACCAAGGCTCTCTGGTGGATAGTGTATTAAAAAATGTATATCCTCTAAGAAAGCATCGCAAGTGATGTTTAAACCTTTTTCATTTATTCTAATATATGCAGTATCATCCCCTATAGCATCCTCTTGTAAAATACTAGTAAGTTTTTTTATCAATTCAAATTCACCAATCATCTTAAAATATACAATATAGCTAATATCATATTAAATATCAAAAGACCTGAAGATAGTTTTGATATATTTCTAAACTTTACTCTTATAGGGGCGTTAAAATCTATTTTATCTATATCTCCTATGCTTTGTTTTAGGCTTTTCATATAATAAGATAGATATACATTAGCCAAAAACCCACAAAACATTAAAAAAGTATAAAAACTAGCGTTTAATATAAAAAGCAAAAGAAGCTCTAAAAGAGCTATTTTATAAAATCTCCAGAGTATTTGACCGTATATCCTACCAGCCAAGTTTTTAGTATCTATCTTTTTAAACAAAACATAGGAAACTACAAAAACTATCGTAAATATCTCACCTGCATAAAGACCTGCTATCAGCCTATCCATAATTCTCTCAAAAATGGGTTAAATTTAAGCTCATGCTCTAAAGTTGTATCATCATAATGACCACATATTACCTTGGTTTGCTTTGGCAATATAGAAAATATCTTCTTTAAAGACTTTGAAAGCTCTTCCCAGGAACCCCCAGGTAAATCCGTTCTACCTACGCCGCCTTTGAATAGTGTATCTCCTGCTATAAGGGTATTCTGAGAACTTATATAAAAACAACACCCTCCTGGAGTATGCCCTGGAGTATGTATGACATTTATATCAATATCTAAAAGCTGCAATATATCACCGTCTTTTATATAAAAATCTGGTTTTGGTGGGGTTTTAGCGTTTAGATAAAAAGAAAAACCTGGAAAAAGCTCATCTTTTAACAAAAACTCATCGTCTTTATGTATATAAAAAGGTGCGTTGTATCGTTCTTTTATACTAGCCACTTGACCTACATGATCATAATGTCCGTGGGTAGCCAATATAGCCACTACTTTATAGTCTTCTAGTCTATCTAATATGTTTTCTATATCTGAACCTGGGTCTATCACAAGAGCCTCTTTCGTCTCTTCGTTTTTTATGAGAATACAGTTTTCATCAATCGGCTTGGTCTGTATCCTTTCTATCTTCATTTTTTGCTCCATCGTTAAATCCAAATAAAATATATAAAGGAACACTAATAAAGCCAAGAGGTATAATAGCTAAAAAAATAGCCCAACCCCATTTCTTTCTTCTTACGGCATCGTATAAAAAATAAAATAGTATGCCAAAAACCCCAAATACCAAAACAAAATCGCTGGTAAATAGATGCTTTAAATATTCCATTTGCATTAAATTATATCACGTTATAAGCTGGCAAAGAATCTCAATATTTGTATATGATAAAAAGAAGAATCCGAGGGTGGAACAACATATCCATACCAATCAAGACCTACTTTTGCATTTTGTTTAGAAGCCTCTAACACTATATACGTCATACAAGATAGCTTATCCTCCAACTCTTTATACTCCATATCAAAATCTTCTGGTCTTAGTATTATCTCTTTGTTCATAAAATCAGAAAAGTCGTTTACCATGAGCTTTTGTATCTTGGCAGATGCTTTCCAATTGATAAACTTTGGATGTTCGTTTTGATATTCTTTTATCTGATATAATTCTTCACCATCGGAAACCTTTATAAAACCTTTTTCTGATTTGTAATGAAACATATTTTTATTACAAGGTTTTGGCATGGGGTATACGTATATATCTATTGGAATATCATATTTTACTTCCCTGTAGGCAAAACCGAAAGGAAAATCTGAAGAGATGTATATCTCCATCTTTTTATAGTGTCCTCTTTTATCAAAGTTTATGTTTAATTCTACCTGTTTTTCTCTTTTAGCTTTTATCACAAAAACCGATACTTCGTCTATTATCTCCAAAGCTTTATACTTTTTAAAGAAAAATCTCTTTATCTCTTGATTCAAATCTTTTGCTATAAAAACATTTATCAGAAAAGAAGGCCACATCTTCTGGTTTCTTATAGAAAACTGTATCTTACCTGGTTCACTGGCAAAAAAGTCTTGGGCTTTTAAAAATGAAACCTCTAAGAATTTTACATTGTAGTAAGATATAATACCACTTATTATCATAAAAGCCATCATCAAAGAGGTAATAAGGTATAAAAGATTGTTGGCAGTATTTATGGCTGCAAAGCCAAAAAGAAGCATTATAATAATATAAAATATACCAATATGTGTTATCCTAACGCTCACCCTTTTTCTGATAAACCATCTCCTAGTAAGTTTAACGCCACTATAAGTAAAAATATAACAACAGCAGAAGAAAACGTCCAAGGATACAACAATATCGTATATATGCTTTTAGGGAGCATATTACCCAAAGAAGGGTAAGGTTCTTGGATACCAAGCCCTAAAAAACTAAGAGAGCCTTCCGCTACTATATAAGCTGGTATAGATAAGACAGTGCTCATAATAAGGTATCTTCTAATATTTGGCAAGATATGTTTGATAATAATATAAAAAGGATTTGCTCCGTAAAATTTTGCTACGTTCACATACTCGTACTCTCTTATAGATAGCACCATGCCTCTTATAATCCTAGAAAAAGGAGCAAAACCAAAAAAAGATAGTATAAAAACAATCATACCAAATACATAAACACCAGACACATCAAGAGGGAAAAGTGCTCTTAAAGAAAGCATAAGATAAAATGTTGGCATCGCCATCAGAATTTCCACCATCCTCATTATGACATTATCCAAGATCCCCCCTATATATCCAGCCAAGCTTCCTACCAAAGTACCTATGGTAATAGTACTAACAGCCCCTATTATAGATATGCTAAGAGATACTCTAAGAGCGTATAAAAGTCTAGAAAATACATCTCTTCCAAGAGCATCGGTGCCAAGTAAAAATATGTTTCCACAGCTTGGTTCAAAAAGCTTGAAACCGTTTTGGGCTTTTACAAAAAAATGTATATAGCAAATCCTAGTTTTATCCTCTATGTAAGCTCTTGTCAAAGATTTGACAGGCTTTAGCTCATATGTGTATAAGCCTTTTGAAGATATATAAATATGAGTAGGCGGGGCAAACACATAGTCTTTAAACTGTCTTTTATAAGAATAGGGGGCTATGAAAGGAGCAAATATGGCAAGTGTTGTAAAAAATATGAGTATTCCAATTGCAAACTTAGTTTTCCACATCTTCTTTGACAATATTTGTAAGAGTACCTATGCCGTCTATTTCAATTTTTACAATATCGTTTATATTCATAGAACCTACGCCAGGTGGTGTACCAGTTATAACGATATCGTGAGGATAAAGGGTCATGATATGAGATATAAAGCTTACAATCTCATAAACATCAAATATCATATCAGAAGTATTACCTGATTGTCTTAACTCATCGTTTAAATAGGTTTTTATACTAAGACCCATAGGGTCTATATCTTTTGTTATAACGGGTCCTATCGGACAAAAGGTATCAAAAGATTTTGACCTAGTGAACTGTATATCTTTTTTCTGTAAATCTCTCGCTGTCACATCATTTGCTATAGAAAACCCAAGAATAGCATCTTTGGCATCGTTATAAGATAATCTTTTTGATTTTCTTGATATTACTATAGCAAGCTCTCCCTCATAATCAACTCTCTTAGAAGATTTTGGATATACTATCGGCTCTTTATCCAATATAATACTGCTGGTAGGTTTCAAGAATAAAAGCGGTTCTGTTGGTATATCCATATTTAGCTCTTTAGCATGAGCTTTGTAGTTTAATCCTACGCATACTATTTTTGTAGGTCTAAACTCTAATCTTTCACTTTTTCCTAAAAGCCAAATACCATCATCTTTTCTTTGAAGTTTATACATAGGTTAGATTATAGCAAGTTTTGGGTTTTTAGGATACTTCTTTTAAGGATTTAAAAGTGAGGGTCTTTGATATACCGTCTTTGTTTGTAACGCCTATTAGTTTATCTGCGAAATTTGCCAGATTCTCTCTTAGTGTTACCACTATAAATTGGACTTTGTCAGATTTTTCTTTTATCATCTGACCAAGAAGATAGGCATTTGCCTCATCTAAATGAGCGTCTATCTCATCAAAGTAATAAAATACCGAAGGCTTATACTCTTGAATAGCAAAGATAAGAGACATAGCAGCCAACGTTTGCTCACCACCAGACATAGCCTCCACATACTGCACGTCTTTGCCTCTTGGTTTTACAAAAATTGAAACACCACCAGAAAAAGGATCTTCTTCGTTTTCTAAAGACAAATCAGCTTTTCCTTGATAAGAGACTTTTGCATATATTTGTTTAAAGTTTTTCCTTATGTTGTTAAAAGCTTCCATAAAAGCATTATACTTTTTCCTATCTATCTCTTCTATCATGGATTTTATAGCTTGTTTGTCTTTTGTAAGTTGTTCTAATTTTTCTTTGTAATCTTGCAGCCTTTCGTATGTTTCTTGATATTCTTCTTCGGCTTTAAAGTTTATATCGTCCATACTATCTAAAATCTTTTTTATACGCTCCAATTCCTCTTTTAATTTTAATATACTCTGATGTTGTTCTTCGTAAGTTTCACCGTCGTAATTTTTCTCTTTTAAAGCCTCGTTTATAGCTTCTATCTTGGTTTGGATTTTCGTGATGTTGTTTGATAACCCCACAAGTTCTTCCAATATTCTTTCGTGTTCTATCTTAAGTCCGCCAAGGTGTGCCTGTAGTTCCTTTTGCTCTTTTTCCAAGCCTTCTTTTTCCTCGTAAAGCTCGTAAAACTTTGCATTTGACTCTTTTAATTCGTTTTCCGTTTGTCTTTGCTCATCTTCTAAACTTCTTATAGCTTTTTCTAAAGCATCTATATTTGCATGTGCTAAAGTTAGCTCCTGATGTTTTTGGTTTATAAAAGCTTTTGCCTGTTCTATATTTTGAGCCAAAGACTGTTGTTTTAGCTCTATTGCATTTAATTCTTTTGTCTTTTCTAAGTAAAGCTTTTGATAGTGTTCTATGCTATCTTTTAATTGTTTTATCTCTTTGCTTGTGTAGTAAGAGAGTATATCTTTTTTTCTGAGTTCTAAGTTTGTAAGCTTTTCCTCTAAATATTTTATCTCTTCTTTTAAAGGTTCTAAAAGCTCTAAAAGCTCTTTTTTCTTTTTTTCTAAATGTTCAATATACTCTTTACCAGATTTTATACGTTCTGATATATTCTTATGCTCTGATGCGCTTTTTTCTCTTTGAGCCTCTAAATCTTTTATATACCTTGTATTTATAGCTATTATACCTTCTTTTTCCATGAGGCTTGATTTTGCAACACTCATCTGATGCTCTAGCTTTTGCTCTTGTTCTTTTAGTGATTTATACCTATTGTTTATGACTTCTAATTTTTCTAAGAGAAGTTTTTTACCCAAAGAAGAGCGTTGTTTTGATTTACCACCTGTTATTATCCCTGATTTTTCAAAAACCTCACCCTCCAACGTCACACATCTATAGTTTTGTAGGCTTTTAGCTATATCAAAACTCTCCACCACCAATGTATCTCCAAAGACAAAGCTAATAGCTGGTTCTAAAGCCTTATCGTAGTCTATAAGTCTTATAGCAAAGTCTATATAGCCTTTTTGCCTCGGATAAGGAGGTAGATTTTGAGCTTTTATACGATTTAAAGGAATAAAACTTAGCCTTTGGTTTGAGCGTTTTTTTAAAAGCTCTATACATTCCCTTGCTATATTTTCAGATTCTACCACAACATAAGATAATCTTCCCCCTGCTGCTGCTTCTATAGCCTCTTTATACTCTTCGTCTTTTAAACTTATAAGGTCTTCCACTTTACCATACACACCTCTTATGTTTTCAAATATAAAAGTATCGTCTTCGCTTAATCTAAGCTGTGATTCTATGGTGGCTTTTTCCACTATTATACTTTCTATATCTTTTTTTATCAAAGAAAGATTGTTTGAATACTTTGCTATAGTCTGTTTTATAGCCTCTATGGAAAGTCTTTCTTGCTCTATCGTGTTTTGGTAGCGTTTTAGTTTTTCTTCAAGAGATTCTTCTTGCTTTATATTTTCAAGCTCTTGGTTTAGTCTTTCTATCTCATCATTATACCTTGCTTGCTTGTGGGATATATCTTGTATCTGGTCTATATAAGATTGAAGCTCCTTTTTCTTCTGGTCTATGCTGGTTTTTAATTCAAGCTCCTTTTTTTCTATCTGGGCTATCTCCTCTGGAGATAAGTTTAGATTTCTCTCCGTTTGTCTTAGTTCCTCTTCTTTTGCTCTTATGGATTTTTCTATTTCAAATAGCTCTTCTTCTTTTGAAAGTTTTAGCTGTTCTATGTCTAAAAGCTCTTTTTCCAAATCAAGCAAATCTTTTTCTAAAAACTGTATCTTCTTTTCTATATCCTCTTTGTTAGAAAGCTCTTTTTGTAGCTCTTGTTCTTTTGCTTCCTTTTGTTCTTTTATATATTGGATTTTTGCAGAAAGCTTTCCAGAAACCTCTTTAAAAGGAAGAAGTGTTTCGTTTAGATAAGCTATTTGTCTTTCTTTCTCTTTTAAAATACCAGTCTTTTGTTCTATCTGTTCTAAAAGTTCTTTGCTCTTTTGTTCTATATTATCTTTTTCTTCCAATGCTTTTTCAAGTTCTCTTGTAAGGGTTTGTTTTTCTTTTAAAAGCAAGATACACTCAATCCTGTGTTTTTTCTCCGTAAGGTTTTTGTATTGTTCCAATCTTTCTTTTTCTTTTGCAAATTTTTCTAAATTTAGTTCTAACTCTTCCACCAACGGTTTTAATTCCCTTATCTTTATATCAGCTTCTCCAAGCTCCTCTAAGGCAAATTGGCGTTTTTGTTCGTATTCACTTATACCAGCCACATCCTCTATAATCTTTCTTCGCTCTATAGGAGTAATCTTTACAAACTTCACTATATCCCCTTGAAGGACGATATTATAACCCTCTTTATAAATACCTCCTTTTGCAAGGATAAGATGGAGGTCTTTTTCCCTTATAGTCTTACCGTTTAGTTTATATATGCTTTTGCCATCTTTATATATAATCCTTGTCACCACAAGCTCGTCGTATCCAAATATTTCTGTATTCGCAAAATAAATATCCACCTGTGCAAAATCTTCCCTTTTACTATCTTTAGAGTAGATAAGATGAGTGAGATTTCTAGCTCGCATCGTTTTAGATGTAGAAAGCCCTAGGCCAAAGGATATAGCATCTCCTATATTTGATTTGCCAGCACCATTCGGCCCTACTATACCTATAAAGCCAGGTCCTAAGGGTATTTCTAGTTTTTCAGTGCCATAAGATTTAAAATTTGTAACAACGATTTTATCTATGTAAACATTTTCCATCTTATTTTTGGTTTTGGGCTTTTACTCTGCCAAGCACCTTTAAAGGTAGGCCATAAACCTTTGTAAACATAGCTCCGGCTCTATGGTCAAAGGCATCTTTCTCTGTATAGGTAGAGAGCTCCTCTATGTATAGGGCGTTTGGAGACTTTCTTCCTACTACATCTATATTTCCTTTATAAAGTTTTAATCTTACGGTGCCGTTTATATACTTTGCAACGTTGTTGTTGAAAGTATCCAAAGCTTCTCTTAAAGGTGAAAACCAAAGCCCTTCATAAACCAAGTTTGCATAAGTGTTTGAAACATGCCCTATAAGATATTGATAGGTATATTTGTCTAATGTTAAAGAGGCAAGGTCATTGTAGGCTTTGTATAAACACATAGCCCCAGGAGCTTCATAAATTTCCCTACTTTTTATACCTACAAGCCTATTTTCTACCATGTCTATACGCCCTACTCCATGTGGTGAAGCTATATCGTTAAGATATTCTATTAACTTGTAAAGACTGTCAAATGTTTTTCCATTTATAGCTGTTGGCTTTCCTTCTTCAAAGGATATCTCCACATACTCTGGGGTATTTGGAGCTTCTTCTGGGTCTTTGGTAATTTGATAAGCATCTTTTGGAGGTTCTTGGTAAGGGTTTTCTAATACACCACACTCTATAGAAACACCCCAGAGATTTCTATCTATAGAATATGGATTCTCTTTTGTGGCTTTAACTGGTATATTGTATTTTAAAGCGTATTCTATCTCTTGCTCTCTTGACTTAAATTCCCACTCTCTCACAGGAGCAAGCACTTCTATATCTGGATTTAAAGCCCAGGCTGATACTTCAAACCTCACTTGGTCGTTTCCTTTTCCGGTAGAGCCATGAGCTATATAATCTGCATGTCTTTTTTTCGCATATTCTATAAGCTTTTTGGAGATAAGGGGTCTTGATAAGGAAGCTGTTAAAGGATATTTACCCTCATACAAAGCCAAAGCTCTAAGCGTTGGAAGACAAAAGTCTTTAACAAACTCTTCTCTAATATCCTCTACTATAGCTTCTACAGCACCAGCTTTCCTAGCCTTCTCAGGTATCTCAGAAAGCTCTTCTTTTTGCCCTACGTCTGCGGTATAAGTTATAACCTCAAACCCTCTTTCAGTAAGCCATCTTACTATGATAGATGTATCCAAACCACCAGAATAAGCAAGTATCACTCTTTTAGCCATCCTATTATTATACTTCAAAATTAAAACCTTAAATG
>CAZTLC010000029.1:0-11294 GCA_964614295.1 uncultured Aquificaceae bacterium
TCCTATAAACCTTACAATGCTTTTACACAAAAATTATATTGCAATTTGTTTATCTATTGATTTCTTTATCATAGTCATTTAGAATATCTTCAACAATTTTTTTCAAATTTGGTATATCTCGTTTAACAGTTTGCCATATTACAATATAATCTACTCCAAAATATTCATGTATTAATTTATCTCTCATTCCAGCTACTTCTTTCCATTTTACATCCGGGTATCTTTCTTTGACTGATAACGAAATTTTCTTCGACGCTTCACCTATAATTTCAAGACTTCTTATAAAGGCTCTTTTTAATCGTTCATCAGACACAAAAATTCTTCAAATTTTAATTTTTCATATTCTTCCAAAAGAAAATTACATTCAATTAATATATCAAACAAATAGTCTCTAATTATTCTTTTCACAAATAAACAACCTCTTTAAGTATGACTTTACCAATATAAGGCTTCAAAGAGGATTTCATAACTAAGTCTACTTTCACCTTCAATTGTTCTGATAAGAAATGTTGTATTTCAATAAACTCAATGAGCGAAGGAGATTCATAAAAGTCAACAAGGATATCAACATCGCTCCTCTTTTTTTGCTCTCCTCTAACATAAGAACCAAAAATGCCTATCTCGCTAATTTTATATTTCTCTTGCAAAGCAGGTTTTAGTTCTTTTAGTTTTTCTTTTATCTCTTGAAGCTTTCTCATGTCCACCACCTCACAAGTAAAGTGAAAGCATACATCTCCCAGAAAGCATATGCTTGTACGCTCATTTTATCCCAAAAGGACTCATATACATAGTGCTGATAGGGGAGATAAGGTTTAGTTTATCCATGGCTCCTTCAAAAGCTGATTTTGTAAGCTCTTCTAAAAGAGGTCTTTTCTTTTTATAGAATACTACCACAGGATGTTTTACATGAGATAGTTCCGCAGCTTTTTGAACAGCATCTTCTAAGTTTCCAATACCATCTATAAGTCCATATTGTTTGGCTTGAAGACCCGTAAGCACTCGCCCATCAGCTATAGATAAAAGCTGTTGCTTTGATATCTTTTTAGAACGATATTTTAATATGGCATCTATAAACTGATTGTAAGTATCATCTACAAGATATTGAAGATAGGTTTTATCTTCAGGGGATAGTTTTTTCCAAGGCACTAGAATATCTTTAAACTTGCCAGTCTTTATATCCCCTTGCTCTATACCTATCTTTTTAAGAAGGTCTTTGTAATTTAAATAATCTATTATTACCCCTATGCTGGCTGTGAGGGTGCCAGGGTTTGCATATATGTAGTTTGCTGGAGCCGATATATAATAACCCCCAGATGCTGCCAAACTTCCCATAGATACTACTATAGGCTTATGATGATTCCTAAATATCTCTAAAGCTCTGTAGATTTCCTGCGCCGCTCCCACTGCCCCACCGGGACTGTCAATCCTAAGAACGAGCGCTTTTATATCAGGGTCGTTTTGAGCCCTCTCTATCTCTTTTTCAATAGGTAGTGGGTCTAATATAACTCCTCTTACCCTTATTATCGCTATATTTGGCGTTTTTTTGTTTAAAAGCCCAAAAACAATTCCAAACAAAACCAATATCCCTACAAACCATAAAATATACTTTTTTACCATAAGATAAATATACACCAAAATTCTAAAAATATGCTAAAGCGTAATTAACTCTCTAAGCTTATTAGCAGGGTTATCTTCTTTCATAATAGATGTTCCTATTAAAAAACCATCATAGCCCTCTAAGTATCTTATATCTTCCTTTGAGAAGATGCCACTTTCAGATATGAGTATGGCTTTGGTTTGCTCTCTCAATATGGGTAAGAGTTTTTTGCTTTTAGAAATATCCACATCAAGAGTATCCAAATCTCTATTATTTACACCTATTATATCAAAATCCTTCACCTTTTCTATCTCTGATTCTTCAAAAATCTCCATAAGGATTTCTAAACCAAGTTTTTTAGCCTCATAAGATATATCTTCAATCTGATATTTATCCAATATCCTCGCTATAAGAAGTATGGCATCTGCCTTGTAGGCTCTTGCCTCATAAACTTCTATAGGGTCTAATATAAAATCTTTTCTCATAATAGGTATATTTACAATGCTTTTTACCTCTTCCAAATATTCTAACTTACCCCCGAAAAATCTATTCTCTGTAAGAACAGATATAGCACAGGCTCCAGCTTTCTGATAGATATTAGCTTGCTCTTTTATATCCACTGTCTTTATATGTCCCATTGAAGGGGAGGCTTGTTTTATCTCAGCTATTATAGGAATTTTTTTAGCTTTTGATGAGATTATAGCATCTTTTAGTGAAATGGCTGGTTTTGATTCCTTTATCCTGCCCAAAAGCTCGTCAAAATAGCTGTAGCTTTTATTTAAACGAGATTTCTTATACTCTACTATCTCTTGGAGTATGCCCATTAGCTTAAGTGTTTTCTAAAGAAAGAAACCGCTTTTTCCCAAGCGTCTTTTGCAGCTTTTTCGTTGTAAACCTCAGGTCTTGTATCGTTTAAAAACGCATGATTTACCCCTGGATATACGATAAACTCAGCATCTATACTATGCTTTTTGCACTCTTCTTTGGCTTTTTCCACATCGGAAAGTGGTACATACTCATCCTTTTCGGCATGTATTGCCAACACTGGTGCTTTTATAGAAGAAAAATCAATAGGTGCAAGTTGATACAATGCATAAAAAGGCACTAAGGCATCCCCGTATCTTCCAAAATACCAAGTCAACGTTCCACCACAGCAAAATCCTGTAATACCTATCTTTTTCACGCCTTGAGACCTTAGGTAATCTACAGTATCTTCTATTATGTTTTTGGCTTTTGAAAGATTTGAAAAAAGCTCGCTCATCAAAGCACCTGCATCGTTTGGATTGTCTGCGGTTTTAGTATCATAAAGGTCTGGGGCTATCGCCATAAATCCTTCCTTGGCAAATCTATCGGTGATATCTTTTATATGGGGCACAAGTCCCCACCATTCGTGTAAAACTATTATAGCCTTATCACCTTCCCCAGATAGATAAGCTTTAGCTGTTTTTAAAGTTAGCTCTTTTCCCATAAGACACCTCCTTTACACACTCTACAAAATATTTTACATTATCTTTAGAAACATCGGGCGTTATCCCATGTCCAAGGTTTACTATAAAACCAGTATCCCTTGGAATACACATAACAAACTCCTCTACATGTTTTCTTATAAGCTCCTTGCTAAGATATAGCATTTGGGGTTCTAAGTTTCCCTGAAATACCAAAGAAGGATAATCTCTACATACATCGTTTACACAAACGCTCCAATCTACGCTCAAAGCGTCAGCCCCAAGTTTACTTGCAGAATCTATAAAAGAAGAAGAACCTCTAAAAAAGTAGATAATGGGTATATTTGGATATTTTTGTTTTATTGATTTTATTATAAAAGCATTATACTTATAAACGTATTCTTCGTAGGCTGATTTAGATAAACTCATACTCCAGGAATCAAAAATCTGTATCACATCAGCTCCAGATTTTATCTGATATTCTATATATTCTACCAAGGCTTCTGATAACTTTTCCATAAGAATATGAAAATCTTTTTCATTTTCATACATAAATACCTTCGTTTTTGTAAAATCTCTAGAGCTTTCTTTTTCTATCACATAAGAAGCCAGCGTAAAGGGCGCTCCACAAAAACCTATCACAGGCACTGAAGATTTTTCTTTTAATACCTTTAAAAGCTCAAAAACATAAGATAAATCATCTTTAATATCCTTTGATTTTAGGCTTTTAAAATCAAAATTATGCTCAAGCTTCGGCCCTTCCCCTGCTTCAAAAGATACTTTTATTCCCATCGGCTCTAAGACAACCAGTATATCTGAAAACATGATAACAGCATCCACCCCTATTATCTGCACCGGTTGAAGGGATACTATGGCAGCATCTTCTACATTTTTACAAAAATCTAAAAAACTTTTATACTTTTGCCGTATCTCTCTATACTCTGGAAGATACCTTCCTGCCTGACGCATAAGCCACACTGGATATCTTTCTATAGGTTCTTTTCTTAGGCTTTTAAGAAGAATATCGTTTCTCATCAGCGTATGGCTTCTATAAACCTATCATACTCATAAAGGGCTTCTAAATAGGCTCTCTCAACTCTATCTTTGTTGAGATTGTGCTTTGATACATAAGAATCTATCTTCTCTCTATCATGAAACTCATAAGCTCTTGCCAAATCAAGAAGCTCTGCAAAAATATTCTTACCTTCTATAAGCGCCTCTGACACCTCAGGCGCAACGGGTATATCTTCAAATATTTCCTCAAAGCTTTTACCAAAAAGCACATCCATAAAAGATAAAATACCTACCAGATAGGCCGTAGGAGCTTTTGAAACATCTATTAGCTTACAAACCTTTTCCATAAAATAAGCCCTTGTCACAGACTTTTCTATGTATATGTTTTGAGCAGGATTTGACACCACTGATGATAAAAACAACAAGTTTACCCACTTTTTCAAATTATTAAAACCAAGCAATGAAACAGCTGCTTCCACCGATGAAACTCTTGAGGGTATTGCAAAGAAAGCAGAGTTTATAAACTTAAGGATACTAAAAGTGAGCTCTGGAGACCTTTTTATAATATCTATGGCTTCTTTTATATCGTCTGGAGACTTTAGTTTTATAAAAAGCTCTGTTACCATGGAAGATGGTTTCTCGATCCTTGATAGACTTATCTTCTTAGGAGTTTCTATATAATGACCCATATAGTAAGATATTAAATCGTTTTTTAAAGCTTTTTCCATATCTTCCAAAGAATATATATCTGTGCATATTAACTTTATTCCGTTCTCTACATATGTAGAATATTTTTCAAAATCAGAAGAAATAGGTACCATTATAAAAGAGGCATATTTTAAAATATTTTCAGATACTTCAGATTCGTCTGGATTAAAATTGTATAGGCATATACTTATATTTTGCTCTCTTAACTTACTAAAAATATCTTCTATATAGCTTAATACATAAGAGGATGATAAGTTTCTATAATCAAAGTTGCAGACAAGCTTCATATCCTTTTCTATAGGAGGTAAAAAATCGTTATAAAGAAAATCTACATCTACTTTTACATCTACAAAAGCTTTAAAACCATGAGTTATCTTCCTAAAGTCAAACTCTATGAGAGAACTAATCACTATCGCAGCTTCATTTTGTATTAACTCGTTTCCATCTTCCAAGGAAAATTTATAGCCAAAGGTAGAAAAATCTCCCTTTACAACAGCTTCCCTTTTCAGCTTGGTTATCAACATGAAAATATTATAATATAGTCTTTACTCTTGCGTTTCTTCTACTACAGACTCCCTTTTTAGCGTAATCTTCCCTGTAGTTGCCATCTCTTTTATACCAAAGGGCCTTACCAAATTTAAAAAAGCCTTTATCTTCTCACTGTCTCCAGTAAGCTCTATCATTATGCTCTCTTGGGATATATCCACCACCTTCCCTCTAAAAATCTGAACCATCCTTAATATCTCATCTCTTTCTTTATGAGAAGGGGCATGTAGTTTTACAAGCATCAACTCCCTTTCAACTCTTGGCGCATCTGTCAAATCTCTTACCTTGATGGTGTCTATCAGCCTTCTTAGCTGCTTTATCATCTGGTCTATAACCACATCGTCACCTTTTACTTCTATGGTAATACGAGAGAGATTGGCCTCAGAGGTATCTCCTACACTCAAGCTCTCTATATTATAACCTTTCCCAGCTATAAGAGTAGCTATACGGGCCAGCACCCCAAACTCGTTATTTACAAGCATACTTATTATATGTCTTCTAGTTTCACCCTTTTTAATCTCTCTCTTTGGTCTTCCGTTTAACGCTTCCATCTTCTCTCCTTTTAACCTACCAAATACATAGTCTCAGCTTCTACGTTTTTACCATCTGATAACAACATATCTTTATAACTCTTACCAGCAGGTACCATAGGTAAGCAATTTTCTCCCCTATCCACTATAACATCTATCAATACAGGTTTATCGTTTATATTTTTGGCTTTTAACAATATATCCTTAAGCTCATTTGGATTATCAGTTCTCATACCTACAGCACCACAAGCTTCCGCAAGCTTCACAAAATCAGGTTGGAAGCTTAAATCTACTTCCGAATACCTTTTGCTGTAGAAAAGCTCTTGCCATTGGCGTACCATACCATAATAAGCGTTGTTTACTATTATCACTTTTATTGGTATGTTGTAATGGGCTGCTGTTATAAGCTCTTGCATAGTCATCAAAAATGAACCATCCCCATCTATTATAAAAACATCCTTTTCAGGTCTTGCCACTTTGGCGCCTATACCAGCAGGTAAACCAAAGCCCATCGTACCAAGACCACCAGAATTTATAAACTGCCTTGGAAAAGAGTATTTATAAAACATAGCACTCCACATCTGATGTTGGCCAACACCTGTAGCTATGATGGCATCGCCTTCTGTTATATCGTATAAAGCTTCCACAACAAATTGTGGTTTTATCACTTTATCAGAAGGTTTATAAGAGAGTGGATAAGCTTTTTTCCAAGCGTCTATTTGTTCAAGCCAAGCTTTCCTTTCCTCTTCGTATAGTATCTTAGAATTTTTATTCTTAATCTCCTCTATCAATCTTACCAAAACGCTTCTTATATCGCCAACTATAGGTATATCTACCGTGATATTCTTAGAGATAGAAGCTGGATCTATATCTATATGTATTATCTTAGCAAAAGGTGCAAACTCATCCATTTTACCAGTCACTCTATCGTCAAAACGAGCTCCCACAGCTATAAGAAGGTCAGAATGGTAAACTGCCATATTAGCATAGTAAGTACCGTGCATACCAAGCATCCTTAAAGAAAGTGGATGCTTTTCATCAAAAGCCCCTTTGCCCATATTGGTGGTGGTTACAGGTATCTTCATAAGCTCTGCAAGCTCTGTAATCTCCGCATTGGCTTCAGCTCCTACAGCACCACCGCCCACATAAAGCACTGGTCTTTTTGCTTCCAATATTAGCTGTGCAGCTCTTTTAATCTGTTGAGGATTTCCCTCTATATGAGGCTTATAACCAGGTAAAGAGTTTATAACCTCTTCATCAGAAGGTATCTCCACATCTGTCATAGTTTGGGTGATATCTTTTGGTATATCCACCAAAACAGGCCCAGGTCTTCCAGTTTTCGCTATATAAAATGCCTGTCTTATCATGAGTGGTAAATCTTCTATCCTTTTTACCAAAAAGTTATGTTTCGTTACAGGTCTTGTCATACCTACTATATCCACCTCTTGGAAAGCGTCGTTTCCTATCAAGAAAGTAGGCACCTGGCCCGTTAGAAATACTACAGGCACTGAGTCCATGTAAGCATCCGCTATGGCAGTTATAAGATTTGTAGCACCTGGTCCTGAAGTTGCCAAAGCCACACCCACTTTTCCAGAAGCCTTGGCATAACCTTCTGCCATATGGCCTGCACCTTGTTCATGCCTTGCAAGTATATGCTTTATCTTGTTTATTCTATATAATGCATCATAAACTTCCATATTTGCACCGCCAGGTATTCCAAAGATAACATCAACACCCTCTTTTAAAAGGGTCTCCACAATAACATCTGCTCCTTTACGCATCGCCATACTACAAACCTCCAGCAATAAATCTTAAATATAATCCATTTTTGTTAAAAAACTATAAATTTTGTTCTTCATCTTTTAAAAGCTTAAAACTAACACTATCCACTAAAGCCTTCCAAGAAGCATCTATAACGTTGTAAGACACTCCCACAGTACCCCATGTTCTGATACCATCAGTGGACTCTATCAAAACCCTCACCTTTGCGGAAGTCCCCTCGGTCTCGTTCACTATCCTCACCTTGTAATCTATGAGTTCTAAGCTCTCAAGATTTGGATATATATCTACAAGCGCTTTCCTCAGTGCTTTGTCAAGAGCATTTACAGGACCATTACCAAGAGCTGCGGTATGCTGTGTGATTTCCCCTATCTTAATCCTTACAGTGGCCTCTGAAAGTTCGTCATTATTTTTGTTTAATACTTCCACTTTATAAAAATCAAGCTCAAAAAAATCTTTCACAATACCAAAATGTCTTTTCAAAAGAAGTTCTAAAGAAGCATCCGCTGCCTCAAAAATATATCCTTCCTTTTCAAGATTTTTAATATGCTCTACGAGTTTTATGACATCTGGTGAGTTTTCATCCACGCTAAGGCCTATATCTTTTAGTTTATAAAGTATATTGCTTTTACCAGCCATATCCGAAATGGTAATCTTACGAGTGTTTCCTACGAGCTCTGGTTTTATATGCTCATACATGTCAGTTTTTTTACTTACCGCTGAGGCGTGTACACCAGCTTTATGAGCAAAAGCGCTTGCTCCTACGTAAGGCATATTCTTTGGAAGTGGCACATTTGATATTTCTGATACGAATTTTGCAAGCTCTGTTAAATTCTTCAAAGCTTCTTCCTCAACAGTCTTAAAACCCATCTTCAAGGATAGGGCTGGTATTATAGAACAGAGGTTAGCATTGCCAGTTCTTTCACCGATACCGTTTATAGTCCCATGCACCTGTCTTGAACCCATCTTTATCGCTATTAAAGAGTTTGCCACAGCACACTCAGCATCGTTGTGGGCATGTATTCCTATATTTGTGCCTTTAAACCTATCAAATACCTCTTTAAAAATCTCCACCATCTCAAAAGGAAGTGTACCACCATTTGTATCACAAAGCACCACCCAATCAGCTCCCGCCTCAAAGGCTATCTCTACAGTCTTTAAAGCGTATTCTTTGTTTGACTTAAACCCATCAAAAAAATGCTCTGCATCAAAGATTACTTCCCTTCCTTCCTTCTTTAAAAAAGAGATAGTATCTTGTATCATATCAAGATTTTCTTCCAATGTAGTATTTATGGCATCAAGCACATGATAGTCCCAAGATTTTCCAAATATCGTAATAGTTGGTGTTTGGGCTTTTAAAAGCGATAAAACCTGAGGGTCAGAAGATGCGCTCAAGCCCTTCTTCCTAGTGGAACCAAAAGCAACGATTTTGGCATGCTTCAAAGATATATGTCTTATCTTTTCAAAATAGAAGGTGTCTTTTGGATTTGAGCCTGGCCAACCAGCTTCTATGTAATCTATGCCAAAATCATCCAAATGCTTTGTAATAAGAAGCTTATCCTCTAAACTAAAGTTCACCCCTTCCGATTGCGAGCCATCCCTCAATGTTGTATCGTAAATGTAAATCTTTTCCATAAATTATATTATATGTGTTAGTTTTCCAGATTTTAAAATCTTTATCATAAAATCACTAAATCAAGAGGAATAGAGGACATAATATGCGGAAGCCCGTCTTTTATATAAACGATATTCTCAAGTCTCACGCCAAAACGCTCTGGAAGATAGATACCTGGCTCTACCGTAAACACAAAACCCTCTTCTATGATATCAAAAGAGGTCTTATAAACCCTTGGCTCTTCATGTATCTCAAGACCCACCCCATGTCCAGTAGAATGAGTAAAGTAATCTCCGTACCCTTTTGAAGTTATATAATCCCTTGCTACAATGTCTACATCTTTTAAAGGTACTCCAGCTTTTGCTTTTTCTATGGCGAAAAGATGGGCATCTTTAACGATGTTATAGACTTTTACAAACTCATCCTCTGGCTTTCCTATATGAAATGTCCTCGTAAAATCTGTAGCGTAATGCTCCCACATAAGCCCCATATCCACAAGAAGGGGCTTATAGTTTTCTATCTTTTTAAAAGATGTCTCGTGGTGTGGTATAGCTGAGTTTTTACCAGTGGCTATTATAGTGTCAAAGCTCTCCTTCTGGGCTTTTTCTTTCAAAAACTCACATATGACAAAATCTCTAAGCTCTTTCTCAGTAAATCCCGGTTTTACAAAATCAAGAAGTTTTTTATAAACAGCATCAGATTTTTTTACCCCTTCCAGCATAATATTTATCTCTTCTTTGGATTTTATCCTCCGAAGGGAGAAGATAGGGTCTTTTTCAAAAACGACGTTTAGATGTTTTGAAAGCTCTTCGTAAAAAGAGTAAGATACAGTTTTATCTATATATAGAGTATCTATGTTTTTGGCTTTTAAAAACTTTGATACAAAGTCTGTGAAAGAACCTTCTATGTTTACAATTTCCATATGTTTTATCTTTTCTTTTGCACCCTCTATATATCTTGAATCTGTAAAGAAGAAAAAATCCCCTTCCAAACAAAGGACATAGGCGTTTGAGGATTTAAAACCTGATAAATAAAATACATTTGGTTTATAGGTTATCAAAAAATGTTTTATACGTTTTTCTTTTAAAAGCCCATAAAACTTATCTAAACGCTCTTTCATCTTTTTCTGGAATTTCCTATACCAAGCTTTGCCCTATACTTTGCCACGGTACGCCTTGAGATATTTATGCCGTAATTTTTTAAAATCTCTTCTATATCTTTATCTGTATAAATCGTTTCCTCGTTTTGAATAAGTTTTTTTATCATACTCATTATCTCATCTTGGCTTTTAGAAGATACACTCTCTCTTACAAAAAAAACTCTTAGTTTAAATATCCCTTTAGGAGTTTTCACATACTTTGCGTTTATAAGCCTTGATATAGTGGATATAGAAATACCAAACTCAGCAGCCACATCCTTTAACATGAGACTTTTGAGAGGCTCATCCTTCAAAAAATAATCCTTTTGTCTCTCTACCACAACACCCACTAAAGATTTTAAAAACTTCCTCCTTAAATTTATAGCTTCTACAAACCTTCTAGCTCTTTGCTTCAAATATCTTTCAAGCTCTTTGTCCTCCATGTACTCTTCTATATTTTCTTGAGAAATCTCTATATAGTTGTCAAATATATCGTAGAGAATTTCGCCTTGGTCTATCTCTATCACAACATCCACTTTAGCAGGTATAAGTTTGGTCTTGTCTATCTGAATAGGTGTTTTTTTGAGCTTTGAGAAAAACTCTATCGCCTCCTTTGGTATCTTTTTCCTCTCCTCCAAATCTCTTAAATACTTTATATACTCTTTTTTATCTTTATGATATGTCCTTATCTGAAGCTCCATATACTCAAAAGGATTTAAAGCCCCATGTCCGATGGGTTCTATCTCCATTACAAAAGCCCTAGCATCATCTATCACATCCCAATCTACTTTAAAATGATTCTTTATCTCTTCCAAAACCTCTTTTGATATAAAACCGCTACTATCAAGAGAATAAACTATCTCCTTGGCTATATCCTTTTCTACACCATCAAGCTCTTCGTTTATAGCCCTTAAAAGATGTT
>CAZTLC010000030.1:0-10871 GCA_964614295.1 uncultured Aquificaceae bacterium
CCAAAACCATTTCATCATTTTCCAGCGCCTTGATGGTATTGAATGATGAAGGTCTATATCTGGAGATAACAAAATCGTGCTTATCACATAAGCACTACCAAAGTAAAGAAAATACTCATGGGGAACCCCATACAAAAAAACGGGAAGCGTTGCTAAGTTTAGCAAATCGTGAGTATTACCAGAAGCCATCAGCAAAATACTGCATCAACTATATTTATACCGTAAGAATCTATGTTGTATATAACTTTTAAGCGCTGTCCTGGTTTCAGTTTTATAAAAAGCTCCTCATCAAAGCAGTTTAGTTCTATCTCTTTATCCCTATCTAAGGATTTTACCTTTACACCTATGCCCCTACTTGATATGGAAGAAATAGTTATATCTTGAGAGATAAATACAGGCTCAGGGTTTAGTTCACCATAAGGAGATAGTTTTTCTATTATATTTGCTATTCTTTTATCAACTCCCTTGGTATCGTAGACTTTTCTAAGAGGAAGCTCCATATCCACTTCCAATATCTTATCCACTTCAAAAGATTCCTTCTTTAATAAATCGTTTATCTTTTTTCTAAAAGCCTCAAAATACTCTTTTTTTATGGTAACACCAGCAGCTCCAGGATGACCTCCCCACCTATCAAACATATAGCTTATATTTGACAAAAGCTTGTGAACATCAAGACCTTCCACAGACCTTATAGAACCAGTGGCATGGGTGTTGTTTATGTAAAAAATACCTATGGGTTTTTTCAGCTTGTTTGAAAGCCTACCAGCTACTATACCCAAAACCCCGTGATGCCAACTATTTCTTCCAAGCACTATAAAATCATCCTCTGACTTTGTAGCCATCTCATAAGCCTCTTTAAAGATGACATTTGAAATCCTTCTTCTGTCTTGGTTTAACCTATCTAAATCATTAGCAAGAACTTTTGCCCTCTCGTAATCTTTTTCAGACAAAAGCTTCATGGCAATGAGGGGCTTTTTTATACGACCAGCTGCATTTATCCTAGGGGCTATAGAAAAACCTATGTCTTTAGCTGTAATGAGTTTTGTCTTACCATTTTCTATTCTCGTAATATAGTTTATCAGTGCCTTCATGCCTGCTTTTCCGATATCTGTGGCCGTTTCAAAAGGCATATCCTTTATTTTGTTTATAAGCTCTAAACCTTTTGATATCAAAATCCTATTTAAAGGGTTTATAGGCATTACATCTGCTATAGTGCCTATGGCTACTAAATCAAGGTATCTTTTTATGTCAAAATCAATCCCCAAAGCTTTTCTTAAAGCTCCCACCATATAAAAAGAAAGAGAAGCTGTACATATGCCCTTCAAAGGATTATTCTCTTCTAGATTTGGATTTACTATGATGGCTTTTTTGCTATGGGAAGATTGCAAGCTATCATCAGTATCCTTTTCGTTAACCCTATGATGGTCAAGGATTATAAACTCCATACCGTATTTTTCCTTTGCATAACTTACTTCTTCAGTGGCGGTGGTGCCGTTGTCTAAGGTTACCACAAACTTTGAATACTTTGAAAACAAATCCACCAATTCTTTTGAGAGTCCATAACCAGAAGACCTGTTTGGTAAAACAGGCGTCACATTTGCCCCTATTTGCTTTAGAAAATCATACATTATGGTGGTGGATGTTACCCCATCCACATCGTAGTCTCCATATAAGATTATCCTTTCTTTGTTTTTTACAGCTCTCACCAATTTCTCTACAGCGCTTTCTATGTTTGGTAAAAGCTCAAAACCAGGGATATTTTTTAACTTTACTTCTAAATCTTCTAATGTTATATTCCTTAAGCTAAGAAGCGTACGAAAAATAATGTCGTAGAGATTTCCTGTTTCATAAGTTTCTTGTATTTGGCTTTTAATATAAACTTTTCTACCTAAAACGCTTATCATCAAGTTTTCTTATATAAGTTGTATATAGCTGAAAAATCAAGATCTGCTATATCTGATTTAATGGCAAGGCCATAAGTCTCCTTTACAGAAGAAAGGCTGAAAGAAAAAAGTCCAAAATCTTTTAATAGGTCTTGGGCATAGTGAAGGTCTTTATATATGGCTTTTACAGAAAATTGTGGTGAAAAATCCTCCTGTAGGAGTTTTTGTTTTTTAACGTTTAGTATGTAAGAGTTTCCAGCCCCAAGCTCTAGAAACTTCAAAATAAGCTCTTTGGAAAGCCCTATACTCTCTCCTATTCCTATTGCTTGAGCTATAGCATCCATAAAAGCTCCCAAGACTATATTGTTTATAAGTTTCCCGTAGGTACCATTTGGCACGGGGCCAAGATATATTCTTTCTTTTGTAAAAAGCTTTAAAACATCTTCTTTGCTTTTAAACACATCTTCATCTCCGCCCACAAGCATTATAAGTTCGCCTTTTGAAGCTGGTATCACAGAACCAAGCACCGGTGCATCTAGATAAAAAGCTCCCAAAGATGTTAGTTTATCATAGGCTTCTTTTACATAAGCATAATGGTTTGTGGTGGTATCTACTATCGTCTTTCCTTTTATATTTCCTTTTACAAAACCTTTTTCTCCAAAGATTATCTCTTTTGAAGCTAAAGAATCAAAAACATTTACAATAACCAAATCCGTCTCTTCTAAAAGCTCATATGGATAATCCACCGCTTTAAAATCTATCACCTTGGATTTCGTGCGATTATAAACTATTACATCTACGCCTAAAGATTTTAATCTTCTTGCTATAGCTGACCCAAGATTTCCAAATCCGGCAAACCCTATCTTCATACCAATAGTGTATCAATATTTTGATAATTTTTCAAGCTCCTATGATAAAAACTCTTGAAAGTAGGTTATTTTACTATTAAAATGCTTTGCATGAGATACGATATACTAATCGTTGGTGGTGGAGCTTCTGGGCTTTCCTGTGCCATAACGCTTGGTTCTGCAGTTGAACATGAGATGGAGTTTGCAAAAGACAAAAAAGTGCTTGTAATAGATAATGGCAATTCTGACCTTAAAAGCGCAAAGCTAAACAACGTCCCTGGTATAAAAAGAGGGACCCTTGGAAAAGAGTTATTAGAAGAGATGAAAAGTCAGGCAAAGGAATATCCTTGCATTGAAATAATAGAAGATACCGTTAAAAAAATATCAAAAAACGGCGATTTTCTCATAGAAACATCCTCTGGGAAATATTTTGAAGCCAGTGTAGTGGTTTTAGCCAGTGGTTTTAAGGCTTTTGATATAGAAGGGATAAAATTAAGCGTGGTAGAAAATCCTCTATCTCCAAAACCAGGCAGAGTGATGGTTAAAACCAATGAAAAGTATGAAGCCCTTGATGAAAATGGCAATTCTGTAGAAAATCTTTATGTGGCTGGGCTTTTAGCAGGATTTAGCTCAATGTTTGCATGCGCAGCTGGTTCTGGTGTTCAGGTGGGTATAAATATATTAAATAAATATGCAGGAAAGCCAATAGTAATCCACGATGTTTCAGAAAAATCTTAATATATTGATTATTTTTAGCGTTTTATAGGCTTTTATGATAAAATAATGATATGTTAAAAGCTTACAAAAAAACTTTTATGTTGTTTCTTGGACTAACATCTTTAGCTTTAGCATGGCATAGAAGATATGAGCCTATGTCGCATTGTGATGTCAACTCCATAACAACAAACGCCTCTTCCTATGTGGGTGATATAAAAGACATAAAAGTATCTCATACAAAAAGAGGCTGCGTTTATACGGTAAAAGGCACAGGGGGTATTGCTAAGTTTGATAGCGATGGTAATCTCTTATATTATAAAAAAAGAAGATGAAAGTAGCGGTACTTGGCTCTGGAGCTAGAGAACACGCTATAGTATGGAAACTAAGACAAGATAACTTAGTAAAAGATATATTTGTTTTTCCTGGGAATGCTGGTACCGCAAGCATAGCCAAAAATGTTACTTTAGACGCCAACAACATAGAGGATATAGCGAAGTTTATAATAGAGAACAAGATAGACATAGTAATTCCGGGTCAAGAGATTTATTTGGCAAAAGGTATAAAGGATTTGTTAAAGGAAGAGGCTTTTGTATTTGGTCCCTCTAAAAGGGCTTCTATGCTTGAAAGCTCAAAAGATTTTGCCAAAGCCTTCATGTCAAAGTATGAGATACCAACAGCCAACTATGGTACTTTTACAGATATAAAAAAAGCTTTAAACTTTATAGAAGATATAGGTTATCCGTCTGTGATAAAAGCGGATGGACTTGCATCTGGTAAAGGTGTCGTGATAGTAAATTCAAAGCAAGAAGCCACACAAGTCTTAGAAGATTTTATGGTAAAAAACAAACTTGGTGATGCTGGGAAAAAGGTAGTTATAGAAGAGTTTTTAAAAGGGGAGGAAGCTTCTTATATAATAGCTATAAAAGATGGGGTTTTTGGTGTGATGCCCACTTCCCAAGACCACAAAAGGTTAAAAGATAACGACGAAGGACCAAACACAGGAGGTATGGGTGCCTATTCACCAGCTCCTATAATAGACGAAGATATGGATATAAAGATAAAAGAAAAGATAGTAAAACCAATTATGAGGGGACTAGAAGAAGAGGGTTTTCACTACAACGGATTTTTATACATAGGACTTATGATATCTAATAAAGAGCCTTATGTGTTGGAGTTTAACGTAAGGCTAGGAGACCCAGAGGCTCAAGTGTTGATATTAAGACTTAAAAATGAACTTTTGGATATAATAAACAATCCAGATATTTTGAAAAGCTCTATATCAGAAGAGTTTGCGGTGGGGGTGGTAATGGCTTGCAAAAACTATCCTTACTCAAACTGCGAACCGACACCCATTAGAAATTTAGAAAAAGCCCAAGAAAAAGGTGCTGTCATATTCCAAGCAAATACTAAGCTGATAAACAACGAAGTATACTCCACAGGAGGCAGGGCTCTAACGGTGTGTGCAAAGTCAAGGAATTTGAATAAGGCTTTAGAAGATGTTTACGATGCTCTGTCAATCATAGATTTTAAAGATGCTGTATATAGAAAAGATATAGCAAAGAAGGCTTTCAAGTATCTATGATAAGAAAGGCATTTTTGCTATGTGTTGTTAGTATTTTTTATCTTTTTGTATCTTCTTGTTCTTCTAAACCATCTGGTGCCAAAACTTTACATATAAACAATGCTGAGATTTCCGTTTATTTTTCGCCCAATGGAGGCGCCTCTGATGCTATTATAAGAGAGATTAACAACGCCCATTCTTCCATAGATATAGCGATGTATGCCTTTACTTCAAGACCTATTGGACAAGCGGTTATAGATGCCTACAAAAGAGGTGTAAAGGTTAGGCTTGTGATGGATGTAAGGGAAGCAAATACCAGATTTTCTAGGTCAAGATTTTTCTACAAAGCTGGCATTCCTATAAAAACATTACCAGTGGAAGAGACGAGGTTTGTAAAAGGTCTTATGCACAACAAGTTTGCAGTGATTGACGGTAAAGAAGTGATAACGGGCTCTTACAACTGGACAGCTTCCGCCGAAAAGCTAAATTATGAAAATCTTCTTATCATTAGAAGTCCAGAGCTTGCTAATGTCTACGAAAGATACTTTGATTGGATGTATAGTATAGGCAACGACTTTAAACCAAAAGAGGAAAGTGGTTTTTAGCATGAGCTTTATAATAGGATTTCTTCTTAGTGTGTTTGGCTATCTTTTGGGTTCTGTGCTTTTTGCAAAGATGATAGCCTCTTACAAGGGTATAGACATAACTTCTGTGGGAAGTAAAAGTGCAGGAGCTACAAATATCACCAGAACCCTTGGAAAAAAATACGGAGCTTTGGTATTTTTCTTGGATGCTTTTAAAGGATTTTTAATAGCTGTCCTTGATAGATTTTATATAAACCCGGATTCTTTGTGGTTTGGTATTGTGATGGTATCACCGGTAATTGGGCATATTTACTCTTACAAAGCAAACTTTAAAGGTGGTAAAGGCGTGGCTACCGCTTTTGGAGTGATATTTGGGATATCACCGTTTCTCGCAATAAAGATGTTTTTGGTGTGGGCTTTGATATTTTACGCTTTTAAATACGTATCTTTAGCTTCTATAATATCTGTTTTAGTAGGGTACTTTTTGTTTTTAAAAGAGGATTTTAGTGTATCTCAAAAGTTTGGGGCAAGCATTATAGCTTTTCTTATACTTTATAAGCACAAAGACAACATTTTTAGGCTTTTAAACAAAGAGGAATATAGATTTAAATGAGTGTTTTCATAGTGGTTCTACACTGGCCTGCTACGGATAGATTCGGCAATAGGATTATAAGCTCTTTTACCACCCTCGATTTGCATGATATAGCAAGACCTGCGAAAACCTACGATGTAGAGACTTACTATATAGCCCATCCGGTAGATTCTCAAAGGGAAATCATCCAAAGACAGATAGAATATTGGACCTCAGAAGAAAACAAGGATAAACAGTTCACAAGATATGAAAGTGTATCTTTGGTAAAACTAGTTTACAATTACGAAGAAGTGATAGAGGATATCGTGGCAAGAAAAGGCAGAAAACCAATAACAGTTGGCACAGATGCTAGGACTTATCCAAACACCATATCCTACAAAGAGCTTTCAGAAGCTATAAAAAGAGGCGATAGAGACTATCTTATTATATTTGGCACGGGATACGGTATACCAAAATCTTTGATGGAAACCTTTGACCTTATACTAGAACCTATCTACGGAGCATCCGATTGGAACCATCTATCTGTCAGAAATGCCGCTGCTATCATCCTTGATAGACTCCTTAGCAAAAATAGGTGCTAAATGCTTTATTGGCTTGGTTTAATTTTAAAGAGTCATTTCTTCGTATTTAATGTATTAAGATATATAACCTTTAGAGCCTTGATGGCTGTTATATTGAGCTTTCTTATAACCCTCGTACTCTCTCCTATTTTCATGAGGAAGGTGACTGCTCTAAATAGGCTATATGGTGGTTATGTAAGAGAGGATACCCCAGAAACCCATTCTAAGAAAAAGTTTATACCTTCAATGGGTGGTCTCATTGTGATACTTAGCTTAGAGTTAGCATCCTTTTTGCTGATGAGAATTGACATAATACAAACCTGGATAATGGCTTTCACAGTTCTTGGTTTTGCTGCTGTTGGTTTTATAGACGATTTTGTAAAACTAAAAAACAAAAAGGGTATATCAGCAAAATCCAAGATGCTTGGGCAAATAATAGTTAGTTTTATAAGTGCGTTGCTCCTTTACTTTGTTATGCATATAGATACCCATATATATTTTCCCTTTTTTAAAAGCCTAAAACTAGATTTAGGATATTTTTATATCATCTTTATAATGCTTGTTCTTATAGCCACTTCAAATGCTGTAAATCTTACCGATGGTCTTGATGGACTTGCGATAGTGCCTGCTATGACCACCGCTTTTGCCCTTGGTATTATCTCTTACGCAGCTGGCAATACTGTATTAGCTAAATATCTTGAGATTCACTATGTGGAAAACGCCGGTGAGCTTGCTATATTTGGTATGGCTATAGTGGGGGCTGGGCTTGGTTTCCTTTGGTTTAACTCTTTTCCAGCCCAGATGTTTATGGGAGATGTAGGGTCTCTTGGGCTTGGAGCAGCCCTTGGCATGCTTGCCATCATGTCAAAACAAGAGCTATCCCTTATCATAGCTGGTGGTATCTTTGTGGTGGAAGCTTTGAGTGTTATCATCCAAGTAGGTGTATTTAAGATTACCAAAGGAAAAAGGGTGTTTAAAATGGCGCCTATCCATCACCATTTTGAGTTAAACGGCACACCAGAACCAAAAATTGTAGTAAGAATCTGGATAGTATCAATACTTCTTGCAATATTTACAATAGCTACGTTAAAATTAAGATGATGAGATTACCAAACGGAGAAACCCTTTGTTATGGTATCTTCGGATATCCGGTGAAGCATAGCTTGTCACCGATATTTCAGTCTTATGCTTTTAATAAAAAACATATAAACGCCATATATATACCCTTTGAAGTAAAACCAGAAGATTTAAAAGATGCTGTAAAAGGAGCAAAGGCAATATCAATAAAAGGTTTAAATATCACAATACCCCATAAAGAAAGCATATTGGAGTTTGTAGATTGTATATCTCTTGAAGTTCAAAAAATAGGTTCTTGCAATACATTAAAGTTTGAAAATGATATAGTAAAAGCCTACAATACAGATTATCTTGGTTTTAAAAGAGCTTTAGAAGAAAAGACTTCACTAAAAGGTAAAAGGGCACTTATTCTTGGAGCAGGTGGAACTTCCAAAGCTATAGTCTATGCGTTGATATCATCAGGCACAAAAGTTTATCTACACAACAGGACCATAGAAAAAGCCTTAAAGCTTAAAGATATTTTTGATATAGAAATCATAAAAGATATAGAAGATATATTAAAAGAAGTAGACATCATAGTAAATACCACGTCGGTGGGTCTAAAAGATGATGATAAGCCTTTGTTTGATTACGATAAGATATCGGCACATCATATAGTTTTTGATGTTATATACAAAGACACTCTTTTAATGAGAAAAGCTAAAGAAAAAGGAGCCATCTCAATAGATGGCTTATCTATGCTTGTATATCAAGGCCTTGAGAGTTTTAAAATCTGGACTGATATAGATGCTTTTGATATAGCTCCTGAAGTTTTTGAGCTTTTAAAAGCATATAAAACCTAAACTCCTTCTATTGCCTTTTCTCTCACTTGTTTTTTGAAAAGGGCTTTGTTTACAGCATCTAAGAAGGCGTTTGCGCTTGCCCTTACGATGTCTGTATCAGTGGCGCTTCCAGAGGATTTTATATCGTTTAGCTCTATCAACACTCTTGCTTCTGCTTGAGCATCCGTATTGGGTGTTAGGGCTTTTATAGAATAATCTAAAAACTTAACTTCTTGAGATATAGCCTTTTCAATAGCTTTTATAACAGCATCAACAGGACCATCACCTGTGGCGGTAAGCACTTTCTTTTCACCGTTTATATCCAAACTCACCGTTGCAGTGGGAAGCATGTTATCACCCGTTTGCACCTGAAAGCTTAAAAGTTTTATAGGTCTGCTGTCCTGTCTTAATACATCCTTGTATATAAGAGCCTCTATATCTTCATCGTATATATATTTTTTCTTATCTGATAGAGCTTTAAACTCTTCAAAGAGTTTTTCAAACTCTTCTTCTGATAGCTCTATCCCAAGCTCTTGTAAACGAGATTTAAGAGCATGTCTTCCTGAGTGTTTACCAAGAACAACCCTATTTGATGGAAAACCAACATCCTCTGGTTTCATAATCTCATAGGTCATAGGGTTTGACAAAACTCCGTGTTGATGTATACCAGATTCATGGGCAAAGGCATTGTCTCCTACCACAGCCTTGTTGGGTTGGACAAAACTGCTTGTTATCTTACAAAGGAGTCTACTGGTTTTGTATATCTCTTTCGTGTTGACATTTGTGTATAGATTGTTAAAATATTCCTTTCTTACTACAAGAGTCATCACCACCTCTTCCAAACCAGCATTTCCAGCCCTTTCTCCGATAGCATTTATAGTACACTCCACCTGCCTTGCGCCAGCCTTTAAAGCCATAAGCGAGTTGGCAGTAGCCATACCCAAATCGTTGTGACAATGAACGCTTATTATAGCTTTATCTATGTTTGACACATTTTCTCTTATGGATGCTATAAGCTCATAAAACTCTAAAGGAGTAGCGTAGCCTACGGTGTCTGGTATGTTTATAGTGGTAGCTCCTTCTTTTATAGCTTCCTCTATGACTTTATAGAGAAAATCCCTTGAGCTTCTAGTGGCATCTTCACAAGAAAACTCTACATCATCTGTAAAGTTTCTTGCAAATCTAACAGCTTTTTTAGCAAGCTCTAAAACCTCTTCTTTGTTTTTTTTGAGTTTATATTGCATGTGTATATCAGAGGTAGCTATAAAGGTATGTATCCGTTTTCTTTCGGCAGGTTTTAAGCTTTCTGCCGCTCTTTCTATATCTGTTTCACTGGCCCTTGCCAAAGAACATATAACAGGCCCTTTTACCTCTGATGCTATAAGCCTTATGGCTTCAAAATCGCCTTTAGATGCTATGGCAAAACCAGCCTCTATAATATCCACACCAAGTTTTGCTAGTTGATGGGCCATCTGGAGCTTCTCTTCAATGGTCATTGAAAAACCTGGTGCTTGCTCACCATCTCTCAATGTCGTATCAAATATATAAACCCTATTCTTATCCATAAAAATAATATCTAAATAATCTTAATAATATCTATGAAAGATATCAACTAATTAATTTGCATTGGCTCCTGCACTTCCACTTTCAGTGGTTGCTGCAGAAGAGTTGTCATCGGATTTCTTTCCAGGAGGTTGTGGTGTATAGGTAATATTTTTACCTGCCAATTGCTCAGTAATGTAGGTAGTGGCTTGTATAACTACACTTCTTGCTACGTTATCTAAAGATAGATTATGGGCTATACTCCAACCACCTGCTGCACCTCCTAGTCCTGCTGCACCGGCACCACCTATGCCCCATGATGTTTTAGAACTATCCGCTTGGAAGCTTTTAGCAAGCACTGTCTCGGCCGTATTTGGATTTAGTACATTTATATCTACTCCCATCTGAGCTTGTTGTTTGTTTTCTGATATGAGACCGATTATCGGTATAATCCCACCAGCCAAAGCACCACCTGATCTGCTGAGGCTTATAGATGTAACATCTCCAGTTATCATATAATCAATGTGAGGTGGTTTTACTTTTTGTCCTGTGGCAGCAAGCAACGCTTGCATCTTTTTATAAGCTTTCAAATCTATGATATGAAAGCAGTTTGTAGCCTGAAGAGCGGTGGTCAGCATGTTGCTTACACCTTTTCCAACAGATGTGATACCGCCATTTCCAGCAAA
>CAZTLC010000031.1:0-10650 GCA_964614295.1 uncultured Aquificaceae bacterium
TAAATAGAGAGCTTGTAGATTTGATGAGAGACCTTTATGTATTTCCAGTGGTGATTAGCACCGTTTCTCAGGATTTAAAACCTTACAGTGCTATGATAAGCTGGGTATATCCAGTTTCTGAAAGCAAACTAAACATAGCTCTTAGCACCAAATCAAAAACTGCTCAAAACATCGTTATAAATCCAAATGTATGTATTAGTATATTTGCACAGGATACTGCTATAGTGGCTCACGGCAAAGGATTTTTAAAAAATAGGATAGAGGGAGTGCCTTTTGATGTGTCTGCTTTTAGCATAGAGATAGAATCTGTAGAGAGCAATCTCTTCCCAGGTGCTACGGTACTTGGTCCTATTCCATTTGCTCATACAGGCAACATAGAGAAGGCTGTTGGTCTTGATAAAATAGTGATAGAGTATCTTAAAAACATTTGATATTAAAAATAGCTACTGAATCTAAGGTCATCCAAGAAGTTTATCAAGCTGATGAAGATATCCCCCCATTGGGGGTTCGTATATTTTACCAAACAAAAGATGGATTAAGAGGAGGTATCCTCTGGGGATACGATACTAAAAGCCCTAAGAAAGATGTAAAAACCGTTATCTATAAAGAATACATACCTATCGTAAATCAAAGCTTTATTGAGGCTGTAAAAGACGCTTCTGATTACTATCTTTTCCCAGCTCATACGCTTCTTGCCAAACTACTACCAGATATACTTTTTAAAACTACTACCAAAAGCCTAAGACCAAAGATAGAGGATAAAGATTTTACCGATAAAACCTTTAAAAAAATGTTAAGGCTTTTAAAAAAAAGAGATGTATCCTTAGAAGAAGCTTACAAAAAATATAAAAAAGATATTGTAGATTTTTATATACAAAAAGGATTTTTAGAAGTCCAAAACACCGAAGACCCTATTGTAAAGCTTCAAAACCTCTCACATAAAGAAGAGCATAAAAATATTTTTAAAAAACTACATATAAATATAGTAAGTGGAGATTACAAGAAAGAGCTTCCTCATATTTTGCAAAGAGATGTCCAATCTCTTATAGTGGTGCCTTCTAAATATATGTTTGATGTTTTGAAGGATATTTTACCAGATGCTATTTTTCTTAAAAGCCCAAATACACCCCAAGAAACAATACTATGCTATGAGAGTGTTATGAACGAAGACAACGTGTTTGTGGCTACTCCCTTTGGACTTACGCTCCCTTTTTACAATTTAAAAAATATTATCTTAATAGATGATATGTATACTGAAAGCTACAAATCAAAAAAGGAGCCTTACATAGATTTTAGAAGACTTGCTTACTATGCGGCAAAACATTATGGAGCAAATATATATCTTCTTTCAGAAACCCTTAGCATAAACGACTATTTTCTATACAAAGAACAAAAGGCGCATCATATTCATATAAATTTAAATCTACCGAAAATATATGTGGTAGAGAAAAAAGAAAAAGATTTTCTCATAGATAACGAAACCCTTGAACTTATCAAGAAACATATTGATAAGAAGATACTTTTTTATGTAAATAAATCTGGGTATAGCTACGCCTATTGTCAAAGATGCAAAGCCTTGGATACATGTGCTTATTGTGAGAGTTATACTACATATTTTAAAAGCCTAAATATTATAAAATGCACAAGATGTAAGAAGGTAAACCAAAGTGGGACTTGTTCAAGATGTGGTGGTACTTTGATAACAGTTGGAGCAGGTTTGGAACAGTATAAAGAATATCTAATTTCTACGTTTGGAGATAGGCCAAATTTTTATTTTGAATCTGTGGAAAAAGATGAAAATTACGATATAGTATTTGGCTTTTCGCTGGAAAATTTACTTTTTGCACCAGAGTTAAGTGCCAGAGAGATATACCATCATAAACTCTGGAGTTTGGCATCAAAGGCAAGAGAGCTTTTTGTGATAGAAACGATTCAAAAAGATGAATATGCCTTAGCATCCCTTATAAACAACAATCAGTTTATTTTTTTAGAAAACGAATTAAAAAGAAGAGCATCAAACTACGACCCACCATTCACAAAAGCTATATCTATAGAGATGGACAAAGATGTCTATAAACTTTACGATGAGATTTTGGAAGAGGAGTTTTTATATATATCAAAACCACGCTCTTTTTATGAAAAAGGTGAAAGGCGTTTTAAGCTTTTAATAAAGGTAAAATCAAAGGCAAATATAAAAAGACTAGGCCAAATATTAAAAAAATACAAAGATTATAAGGTACATATCGGTATAGAAACTTTCTTATAACTAAAAACATTGAAATTTAACCTTGATTGTATTAAATTATTATTCCAAACTTTTAATGGAGGTTATAATGGCTACACTGGGCCCATATCATTTTTCACCTTACCCTACGGCAATAACGGATGGCGTGTTAACTCCGCCACCTGGTAAAGCTCTTTTGTACAACGAGATAGTGGATGAAGAGATGGCTATGAGAGAAGCTGCGAAAGAGATGCTTACTAGAGAAAATCCCACTATATTCGTTGGGCCTCTAATAATATATGCTTGGAGCGAAGAAGCTAAAAAAATGGCAAGGCTGGTAAAAGAAATGGCTCAAGTGCTAAATGCTAAGATAATACCCATGGTAGATTACAGGCCAAAATACCCAAAGATAAATCCAGAGGTAGAGATAAACCCAAATCACCCCAATCTTACAATATGGCACAACAACATAAAAGTTTGTATATTTATAGGTGTGCATTGTCATTTTGCCAATATAGCTCTAAAGATTATAAGGGCAGAGACTGATTGTCTTACTATAGCAATGTGCACCAATATGGGTGACGAAGAAGCTATGATTACAGTGAGAGACCAAACCCCGGAAAGTATAAGGAAGTTCATAGAAATAGCTAAAGAAGTTAAGAAAGAGTTAGGTAAGTAAAGGAGGTATTCGGTATGGATAACAATGGCGTTTATCAAGGCGTAAATAAATCGGGACAAAAGATTGTCTCACCAGATTACATACTTTTTGAAGCACCAAGAGAGAAAGTGTTTATGACAGGTTCAGAAGCTGTCAAGGAGGCTGTCAAAAGGGCTTCTGTGGATGCTTCTGTTTCTTATCCTATAACTCCTCAATCAGAAGCAGCTCACCTGATAGGGGAGTTGTGGGTAGAAGGTTACGTAGGTGTATATTTTAGGGGTGAGTCGGAGTTTGGTGTTATGTCTGAGGTAGCCGGATGCTCTATGGCTGGAGCAAGAACTATAACTACTACATCTGGCCCAGGTACTTTAAGAGCTATGGAAAACTTTCCAATGTGGGCTGGTGCAAGATTACCCATACAGCTTGTTTTGATGGCAAGAGGTGTAAATTCACCACTCACCATACAGCCAGATAATCTTGAAATAAGCTTTTTACTTGACACCGGTGTTATGATATGGCATGCTGAAAACGCTCAAGAATTGTTTGATATGATATTGGCCGGTTTCATAGTGGCTGAAAAGACAGATGTGCATGTGCCTATTATAACCGCTATAGATGGTTTCTTTATATCTCATACCAGAGAGTCTATCATGATACCACCGGAAGATATAGCCCTACCTCCATACAATCCTTATACATCCCCAACACCCATCATAGATGCTGAAATAGCACCAGGAAGATATATAAAAGACCCATTTATTATGAAATCAAATTATACCTCTTATGCAACACACGCTAGCTGGCAATGGGAAGTAAGGGCCGCTATAGAGCGTTCTAGACCATACGCTAAGCACTATTTAAGAGGCCTTGTGGAAGAGTTTGGCGATAGTGAAGCTGAGCTTGTGTTCGTGGCAAGTGGTACAGCGGCATCTCAAGCTAAGGAAGCTACCAGGATGCTCCTAGACGAAGGTATAAAGGCAAAAGTAGTGAAGGTAAAATCCATAAGGCCATTCCCTCATCAAGAGCTTTTAGAAGCTACAAAGACTGCAAAATATATATTGGTTCCAGAATTTAATATTATTGGTTGGCTAGAAAGAGAGGTAAGAGCCGCTTTCTACGGTAATTCAAATGCTACCATCATAGGTACACCAAGAGTGGCAGGTGGTATGACGATGCCACCAGAGATTATATACAAAGACGCCTTGAAGGTTTTAGGCAAGGAGGTAACCTATGTCATTTAATATATATAAGGTAAACGAAGAATTAAGAGAGTTCATGCCTCCAGAAATCCTGGAGCTTGAAGAGAAAGCCACATGGGGTAATCCAAAAAGAGGTGTAATGGATCTCCCCTATGCAAAAGAACTTTTAGAAGAGCACTCTTTGTGCGCTGGTTGCCCTGAATCCGACGCTTTTAGATACATATTGGCTTCTTTACCAAATCCAGAAGATACTATAATAGTCAATTCTACTGGTTGTACGTCTTTGGTGTTCCCTCATATAGCTCTTCATACGGTTCACTCGTTGTTTGGTAATCAAAATGCTGTCGCAAGTGGTATAAAAAGAGTCTTAGAATATAGATTTCCGGATAAGGTAAAGGATGTAGTGGTGTTGGCCGGTGATGGTGCTACAGTAGATATAGGCTTAGATTGTACATTACAATCTTTCTTTAGACAAGAGAAGATAACTACCATATGCTACGATAACGAAGTGTATGCAAATACCGGTGGTCAAGAAAGCGGATTGACGGTGAAAGGCCATGTGTTTAAAATGGCTCCAAAAGGCAAACAATGGGATAAGGTACCTATGTGGCAACTGGCTATAGACTCTGGTTGCCATTATGTGGTGAGAATGACGGTGTCATCTCCTCGTAGAGTAGAACAAGCTGTTAAGAAAGCTATATACGTAGCTAGAGAAGTAGGACCTACTTATATACATCTTTATACTCCTTGCATACTTGAAATAGGAAGAAATTCCGATGAAGGTTTAGAGGAGATGAAGCTTGGTGACAAAGAAAGATTTTCTTTCTTTGAGTATATGACTCCTCAAGCTGAAGAAGTTATAAAAAGAAAAAAGGAGGAAGGCTTAATATGATAGCTCAACCTACAAGAAAACGTTTAAACATACGTATGCCTGCTTTGGGTGGCCAAGGTGCTGTTACAGCTGCACATATTATAGCTACAGCTGCTGATTATGAAGGATATTACGCTGTTTCAAACCCTTTCTTTGGTGCTGAAAAGCGTATGGCACCTGCTGAATCTTATGCTAGAATTGGTATAGAACCAATTTATGATAGAGGTGAAGTGGTTTATCCTGATATTATAATGGTATTCCATCATCACGTTATTACCATGGGTAAATCTTATACGATGCCATTTTATTCTGGAATAAAAAAAGATGGTATTATTATAATAAATACAGATGAAGAGCTTTTGAAGCCAGAAGATTATAAGAGATTGGATTCTATAAATGTAAAAGTCTTTAACTTCCCAGCTACAAAAATAGCTGTAGATATAGCTGGTACGGAGCTATCCACAAATATGGCTATGATAGGTGCTTTTTTTGGCACCACCCAGATAGTTGGTTTGCCTGCTATAGAAGAGGGTATAAAATCAAGATTCTTGAAAAAGTTTGTAGCTTCTGGTGGTACTGCTTCTTTGGACTCTGCCCTTGAAAGAAAGTTCAAGAAAAAACTAGAGCTCATTGAGAAAAACCTCAATACAGCTAGAGAAGCCTTCAATATGGCTTTAGAGTGGGCTAAAGAAAATGGTATAAGCCAGATGCTTCCTCCTGCTCCAAACAAAAAACCAGAAACAGTTCAAGCCTAATAAATATACCCCGCTTTTTGCGGGGATCTTAACAATACCTTTCAAATCAATTCAGATATTATAGCGTTTGATAAAAGCCAGTACTGTGGTTTTATAAATACCCTATCCTCTTTTTTATCAAAGAACTCCTCAAGATGCTTTGGAATTTCCAATATGGATTCATCTACTCCTTTTAGCGTTCTAAGACCCATGATGATTTTGTTTTTTGTATGTTCTTCTTTTTCTATAGCTTTTAAAGATAAATACCTTTTTAATATGTTTTTCTTGTATAGGTTTATATCCTTTGGATTTGAAAAGATAAAGGGCTCTACTTTTGAAGAAGCCCCAGCTCCTATCCCAAGATAATTTTTGTATTCCCAGTAAGCTAAGTTGTGTTTTGATTGATAACCTTCCTTTGCAAAGTTTGATATTTCATAATGTATATAATCTCTTAACTTTTCTCTTAAAAGCTCATAAAACAAAACAATCTCATCTTCTTTTTTCTGTTTATCTATTTGTGAGTACAAAGGGGTTTCTTTGTAGAATGTTAGCATATAAAAAGACATGTGTTTTAAATCAAAGCTCAGGGCTTTTTCAATGTCCTCTAAAAACTCTTCAATGCTTTGTTCTGGTATGCCAAAGATGATATCTATATTGATATTTTTAAAACCACTTTCTTTGGCATATACTATGCTATTTATAGCATCCTCTTTTTTGTGAGTCCTTCCAAGCCAAAGAAGATGCTTTTCGTTAAAACTTTGCACTCCAAAACTAAGCCTATTTATACCTATATCGTATAGTCTTTTAAAATCTTCTTTTGTATAATCTTTTGGGTTTAACTCCATCGTTATCTCTTCTACTTTTGATAAATCTACTTGGTTTTTAAGCTTTTTGAAAAATATATCATAAACTTTTGGTTTAAAGATAGAAGGAGTCCCGCCACCAAAATATATGGTTTTTAAATCAAATTCAAAAGGGTATAGCTTTAGCTCTTCTAAAAGTATATCAAAATAAGAAGAAGGTGTCTCATCCACCACCGAGTAAAAATCGCAGTAATGACACTTAGAAGAGCAATAAGGTATGTGTATGTAAAGATGTTCTACTTTCAAAGACATAGATTTTCTATATGAGATATATTGTTTTTATAAATTATAAGAGCATCTATCTGGATATCTTCTAAGTTTATATCGTTTGAAAGAGCGTATTCTATGAGGCAGTTTTTTATCCTTTCAAGTTTTTTCCTATCTATGCGCTCTTCTGGGAGCCCATATAGGTTTGTATGATTTCCTTTTATTTCAAAGGCTATAATTTTATGAGATTTCTTGGCGATTATATCTATCTCTCCTCTTTTGCATCTGTGGTTTCTTTTTAATATAGTATATCCTCTTTCTAAAAGCCACAAACAAGCCATATCCTCAAACTCTTTTCCTTTCATAGAATAAGCGTAAAGGTTTTCCTATCTGTAAAATCTTTGAAAGAGCCTTGGTTTACAAAAAACTCTAAGTATCCAAAGCTTCCACAAGTAATACCTGGTAAATGTTTTGGGGCTTTTGAAAAATACTCAAAATAATCTATCTTACTATTGTCTATCATAGCGTATTTTATGGGTCTACATTTTATATTTGTGATAGCATTTCCAAACTTATCGTAAAAAAGAATTGTTCCTTCTATCTTGTCTTCTTTTGTGTATGGTGTTGGAATATTTAACGAATAAACATAGTCTATCTTTGGTCCTAAAAAGTCTATAGATTTAAACTTGTGGATATATATAGAGGCTGGGGCAAAGATATCTCTTCCATGGAAGGTATGAGAAGCGGGTTTTAGTATATAAGGGTGATTAGATATATCTACGCAATGAGGAGTTTCTTCAAATACCATATCAAATAAACCGTTCATAGGTCCTACGAAAAAATAATCTCTATACTTACAAGCTATAGGTGTTCTTGAAGAACCAACTCCTGGGTCTACTACGCCCATAAATACTGTCTCTTTAGGAAAGTATCTGTAAGAGTTTGCAAGATAGAAAGCACCTTTTAAAATATCGTAAGAATCTATATCGTGTGTAATATCTACTATTTCAACATTTTTTTCAACAGAGAAAATCACACCCTTTACGATACCCACGTAAGGGTCATGTGTTCCAAAATCCGTGATTAGGGCTATCATACAATAGAGTATAGCATACTTTTTTGACATAAAATGCGTTATAAACCTGATTTTTTTAGAATTTATTTGTTTTATTAATTTTTTATTAAGAGTGTCTAATCCTTTAGAGAAAAGTACTTAAGATATTGATATCTTGGTATTTTTTGATATTTTTGCCACTGACCCCACCTATATACTTAAAATCTATGAATAAAAACTTAAACCAATTTAGAAAAATAAAAGTAGCTTCAAAAAATGTGTTTTTGAGCTTTTCAAAAGATAAACATTTTGAAAATATAGATAAAGCTAATGAACTGTGGCAAGATATACTAGAAAGTATAAGCAAGAAAATAGATAGACCTACACTAGCGCTTCTTAAAAGCTTAAAACCTATGGGCGTTAAAGAAAAAACTATTATGCTAGAATGCCTTACAGAACAATCAAAATCTTGGATATCTCAAGCCGTTGGCCATATACTAAAGGACGAAGCTTACAAAAGGGGTTTTTCCATTAGGTTGACGGTCAATCAGGAAAAAGAAGATAATTTGATAGAAAAAGAGCAGCCTGACAAATCACATGAAGAGTATAAAAGTGTTAAGCCTATTAAAATTTGCGAAGGCATATCAACTAAGTATACCTTTGATAATTTCATAGTGGGGAAAAGAAACGAAGTGGCTTACAAAGCTTCTTTAGATGTAGCTACAGATAAAAACTCCATATACAATCCTCTTTTTTTATATGGGAAAGTAGGAAGTGGCAAAACCCATCTTTTGCAGGCTATAGGCAACAAAGCTTATTCTATGGGAAGAAGTGTTATATACACTTCCATGAATGATTTTACAGAAGAGATGGTTTACTATTTAAAAGCTGGCAATATAATAGCTTTTAGAGAAAAATACAAAAATGTGGACATACTCTTAATAGACGATATTCAGTTTTTATCTGGAAAAGAGCGAACTCAGATAGAGCTTTTTAATATCTTCAACTATCTTTTCCAACACAACAAACACATAGCTTTTGCAAGCGATAAGCATCCAAGAGATATAAACGATATATCGGAGAGGTTGGTAAGTAGGTTTGAAGGCGGTCTTTTGGTAGAAACCAGCATAGATGAACAGATAAAACTATCCATTATAAAACAAAAGATACAACTTTATGGGCTAAATATAGACGATAGACTCATCTCTTACATAAAGGACAATACTACCACCAACGCTAGGGAAATAGAAGGTTTGGTGCTCCAGATAAAGGCAAAAGGTGGTTTTATACTAGAAGCCATAGACAAAAATACCAGCGAAGATATGTCAGCCATGGATATCAGAGATATCAAGGGTGTAGATATAGAATTTATTAAAAAGATGGTGGCTAGTTATTTTAATATAAGTATTGATATTTTTAGTAAAAGCTACAAAAACAAAAAATATGCCGCAGCTAAGCATATAGCCATCTTCTTATCAAGGGAATTCACAGATCTATCGCTTATGAGTATAGCCAAAGCTTTTAACATAAAATCTCATTCTAGCATAACCTACTCTATAAAAAAAATAGAAAGCGCTATGAAAGAGGATAAAACCATTCAGTATTCAGTATCCTCGTTAAGAGAAATAATAAAAACCAAAGCCAAGACTATCTGATATTTCTGTATATTATGTATATACCAACCATTATTACTGCAAAAGCGTAAAAAGCTTTTAATTTCTTAGCGTTTAGGCGTTTTGCTATTTTGACCCCTATAAATCCCCCAGCAAAGCCACCTGCTAAGTAGCATATAGCTATAAGAATATTGACCTCATCTTTTATAGCATAAACAATAGCTGTTGTAATACCAAATATCCCAACAGATATCAAAGAAGTTCCTATAGCTTTTATAGTGCTTAAATTTGTACTAAAAAGCAATGCAGGTACTATCAGAAATCCACCACCTATACCAAAGAACCCAGATAGTATTCCCACAAAAAAAACCAGACAAAGCTATTAGAAAAGGATTACCAGAGATACTTTCTTTGTGAAATTCTTTATTTTCTTTTGTGGAAAGCACATAAAAAGCTATTGCTATCATCATAAAACCAAAAGCTACCAACAAGTCTTTTCCTCTCAAAGAGGCTCCTATGTATGCTCCAAGGGAAGAGCCTATTATACCTGGTATTGCAAATATGAATCCCTCTTTTAAGCTTACATTACCATGTCTAAAGTGAAATATAGAGTTTATAAAGGCATTGATACCCACCGCTAAAGCTGTAGTGCCTATAGCAAGGTGTTTTATTTTATTGTCAAGCTCTGGATTAAGATGTTCGTTATCAAGTCCCACGAAGTAAAGCAAGAGTGGTACTGCCAATATTGAACCACCGCCCCCTATCAAAGATAGTATAAGTCCTACAAATACACCAGATATTATAGAAAGTATATATTGAGCAAGGGTTATATGTATCATCGTGCAAAGGTGCCGTCTTTTACATCTTTGTCTGGAACTATGAGAGAAAAAGACTCCCCATCTGATAGTGCAAGCACCATGCCTTGAGATTCAAAACCCATCATCTTTCTTGGTTTTAGATTGTAAACTACCAATATTTTCTTGTCTAATAGCTCTTCTTTTGTGTAATAATTCTTTATACCAGCTAAGATGGTGCGTTTTTCATCTCCTATTTTCACCTCTAATTTTAAAAGCTTATCAGACTTAGGCACTTCTTCTACGCTAAGGACCGTTGCCAAAGCTAGCTTTACCTTTGCAAAATCTTCTATACTAATAAGTTCTTTATCTTCCATGAAAATATTATATAAGAATTTTATTGGTTTGTTGTATTATTTTTACTGTGCCAAAT
>CAZTLC010000032.1:0-10647 GCA_964614295.1 uncultured Aquificaceae bacterium
ATATTAAAGATATGATATTTTTTGTACTCTTTATGTCCTTTATACTTGGGACTATTTTTGGAAGCCTTTTCAACGTACTCATATATAGGCTTCCAAGGGGTGAATCTGTGATATATCCAGGTTCAAAATGTCCTGCTTGTGGACATAGGATAAAACCTTATGAAAATATCCCTATATTGTCTTATTTTTTTCTAAGAGGAAAGTGTAGTAGCTGTAAAACTAAAATATCCTTTAGATACCCTTTGGTGGAAGCTCTTACTGGTTTTTACTTTGCCATTTGTATTTATGCTTTTTATATAAAAAATGACCCTGATTTATCTTTAAACGTTCAATATATCGTTAAAACTGCAGAAGCTATCGTCTTTGGTTGTATACTGATAGTGCAGTCTTTTATAGACCTTGATTGGTTTATACTCTTAGATAGCTTTAACTACGGTGGTCTGGTGTTGGGGGTTCTGTTTTCTTTGAGTGGTTTTGGTTTTGTAGACTTTAAAAGTTCAATACTAGGGATTTTATTTGGTGGTTTACTACCGTTTTTAATATACTATATTTATCTCAAGGTAAGAAAAATGGAAGGGCTTGGCATAGGTGATATAAAGCTTTTGGCGATGATAGGGGCTTTTGGCGGTATATACATGGTGCTGGGAGCTATGTTTTTTGGTTCTATAATAGGGCTTTTGGTCAGTATACCCACTATCATAAAAAATAAAAATATGCAATATTATATACCCTTTGGTCCTTTTTTATCCATAGGTGCTATTTTGTGGATGTTTTTTGGTAATCTTATAGAGAAGGTGCTATGGATTTAGGACAGATTATCATCATACTTGTTATAGCCTATATAGTACTTGGTCCTGAGAAGATGATGGATGTGGCTACAAAGTTGGGGGAGTTTACAAGAAAAGCAAGGGAGTTTTTAGATGAGATAAAGATGCAAGCTTACATAGAAAATGTCAACAAAAAAGTTTTAGAGCTTGAGAAAGAACAAACCGACACCGAGGAAAAGAAAGATGGAGAAGGAACTTCCGAAAGCTCCGTTGATGGAGCATCTTCAGGAACTAAGACAGAGAATACTTAAATCTATAGCGGCCGTACTTGTATTTACCGTTATAAGCTTTTTTTATGCAAAATATATTTTTGAGATTTTAAAGTATCCTATAGATGTTTATTACCCTGGTATGAAATTAGTAACCCTGTCTCCTACGGAACCTTTATTTATCATGATGGAAATATCTGTGATAGTGGGTATTATCTTGGCTATTCCCATAATACTTTATCAGATTTGGAAGTTTGTGGAACCAGCCCTCTATCCTGAAGAAAAGAAACTCGTATTTCCATTGGTATTTTTCTCTTTGTTACTCTTTGTAATGGGAGCGACATTTGCTTACTTTGCAGTACTTCCTATGGCTCTTAAATTTTTAATAGGCGTTGGCTTTAGCCAGCTACGGGCAAATCCTATGCTTTCGGCAGAACTTTATATAAACTTCTTACTAAAAATGCTTCTTGGATTTGGTATAGCCTTTGAGATGCCTATCTTTCTTTTCATGCTTCAAAGGGCTGGTATCGTTTCCACAAAACAGCTAAAATCCTTTAGAAAATACTTCATAGTGGTGGCATTTTTCATAGGCGCTCTTATAGCTCCCGATGTTTCCACCCAAATACTCATGGCTTTACCTCTTATAGTCCTATATGAGATATCAATATTTGTAGGTAGATTTGCCGTGAAAAAGCCAAATACTACTTCTAAGGATATACAAAAAGCTTAAAAATTTTGTACTTACAAGATATAGTATAATAATTTTATGCCCAAAAACACACATATTAAAAGAATACTGATAATAGGAGCCGGTCCTATAGTAATAGGTCAGGCGGCGGAATTTGATTACTCTGGCACTCAAGCTTGTAAAGCTCTTATGAGAGAAGGCTATGAGGTGATACTAGTAAACTCAAACCCAGCCACCATCATGACAGATGAACAGCTTGCCACGAAAACCTATATAGAACCTCTGACGGTGGAGATATTAGAACAAATCATAAAAAAGGAACGCCCCGATGTGTTGCTTCCTACTCTTGGAGGTCAAACTGCACTAAACTTGGCTAAGGATTTGTATGAACTGGGTATATTGGAAAAATACAACGTTGGTATGATAGGTGCTAATTATGAAGCTATAAAACGAGGTGAGGACAGAGCCCTTTTTGCAAAAGCGATGGAAGAGATAGGTTTAAAAGTTCCACCAAACGCCACGGTGAATTCCCTTTCAGAGGGGATGGAGCGTATAAAGGACATAGGTTTTCCAGCTATACTAAGACCGGCTTTTACACTCGGGGGTACAGGAGGCTCCATCGTATATAACTTAGAAGAGTTTCCTGCAAAGCTTAGTGCAGCTTTAGAATCATCACCCATACATCAGGTGCTAATAGATAAATCCCTCATAGGTTGGAAGGAGTTTGAGCTTGAAGTTATAAGAGATTCAAAGGACAACGTAGTCATAGTTTGCTCCATAGAAAACTTTGACCCTATGGGCGTTCATACTGGAGATTCTATTACGGTGGCTCCTGCCCAGACACTTACAGATAAGCAATATCAAATGCTAAGGGATGCAAGCCTTGCCATTATAAGAAAGATAGGTGTAGATACTGGAGGTTCTAACATCCAGTTTGCGGTGGACCCAAATAGCGATGATTTTTATGTGATAGAGATGAATCCAAGGGTTTCTAGAAGCTCAGCTCTGGCTTCCAAAGCCACTGGTTTTCCTATAGCGAAAGTGGCTGCCCTTTTGGCGGTGGGTTATACCCTTGATGAAATAAAAAATGATATCACAAAGAATACACCCATAAGCTTTGAACCAAGTATAGACTATACGGTAGTGAAGATACCGAGGTTTGATTTTGCAAAGTTTAAAGAATCCAGTAAAGTCCTAGGCACCACTATGAAGTCCGTAGGTGAGGTGATGGCTATAGGAAGAACTTTTAAAGAAGCTCTTATGAAGGCTATAAGAAGCTTAGAAACCGATAATCCTTATCTTTTTATGAAAGATTATGAAGCTCTGTCTTACGATGAGCTTTTGACTAATATAAGGATACCTACTCCAGAGAGAGTTTTTTATATAAAAGAGGCTTTTATGAAAGGCATACCTGTTGAAAAAGTTTATGAGGTGAGCCATATAGATAGGTGGTTTTTATATCAGATAAAAGAGCTTGTGGATGCTTATAAGGAAGATATGGATTTTAATGAAGAGGTTGTATTTGAACTCAAAGTTTTGGGCTTTTCAAATAAAGAGATAGCTAAAAAGTTTGGAAAAACAGAAAAAGAGGTAGAGGCTATGTTAAAGGACTTAGGCCCTACGTTCAAAGCCGTAGACACCTGTGCTGGTGAGTTTAGAGCTTATACGCCTTATTATTATTCCTCTTGGGAGTATCCTTTTTACAATATGATGAGGGAAGAAGTTATTTTTGACAACGATTGAATTGTTTGTTATAATATATTATTAACTTTGAAGGAGGTTTTCTATGCCCAACAAAAGACAAGCTGCTAAAAGAGCTAGAAGAGATACTAGAAGAAGAGAGATAAACGCTTTGCACGTGTCCAGGATGAAAACTGCTATAAGGAATTTTAAGAAGCTTATACAAGCAAAAGATTTAGAGACCGCCAAGGCTAAGCTTCCTTTTGTGGTAAGCATGATACAGCATGCCGCTTCTAAAGGCTCTATTCACAAGAACGAAGCTGCCAGAAGAGTCTCAAGAGTAACCCAACTTTTAAACAAGGCTTTGGCATCCGATGAACAAAAGTAAGATATACACGATAGTATCTCTTGCCCTTACTGCTATTTTTGTAGCTACTGGTTTTTATTTTCTTAAAAAGCATGAAAGAGATTATAATTATACTGCCAGCTATCAACTTTATAAAGTGGATGAGCTTTTACAACAAAAAAACTATCAAGGAGCTTTAAATCAAGCAGAGTATGTAGCTAAGAACTATTCTAAAAGCCCAATGGCACTTTTGGCTATGTCCTACGAGATAGGCATATCAGAGCTATCAAATATACCGATAAACGATGTAGCTTTGTCCCAAGAGATATCTTCAAAAGCAAAAACGTTACCTGCAAAGTTTTTATACGAAGAAAGAGCAGCTTATGGGCTTTACAAACAAGGTAAATACCAACAGGCCATAAGCATATTGAATACGATTCCCAACAATGCCTTTAACAAACCCTCTGCACTACTTTTAGAGGCAGAGTCTTACGAAAAGTTAAATGACAAGGTAAAAGCCATAACTCTTTACAATGAAATCTTAAAAGCTTTTCCAAAAAGCTATTTTGCCAATGTAGCCTCTTTTAGGATATCCTCATTAGAATCATGAACAAGCTCTATGAGGGCAAGGCTAAGATAGTCTATGAAAATGACCAGGATACTTATATAATAACATTTAAAGACGATGTTACAGCCTTTGATGCTGTAAAAAAAGACAATATATCTGGTAAAGGTCATATCAATTTAGAGATATCCTCTTTTATTTTTGAGCTTTTAAAAGCCAAAAACATAAAAACTCATTTTATAAAAAAGCTCTCAGAAGACTCTATGCTGGTTTTAAAAGCTAGCCGTATAGATGTGGAAGTAGTAGTAAGGAATATAGCTGCTGGAAGTCTTTGTAAAAGGCTTGGTATAAAAGAAGGGACTATTCTAAACCCACCACTTGTAGAACTTTTTTATAAGTCCGATGAGCTTCATGACCCCCTTATATGCATAGAGCATGTAAAGCTCTTAAACTTGGCAAAAGAAGAAAATATAAGCTACATGAAAGAAACCGCTTTGAAGGTAAACAGTGTTTTAAAGGAGTTTTTTGACCAACTTGATATAGTGCTTGTGGATTTTAAGCTTGAATTTGGTAAAACCAAAGACGGTGAGATTATACTGATAGACGAGATATCACCAGATAGCTGTAGGCTATGGGATAAAAAAACCGGTGAGAAGTTGGATAAGGATAGATTTAGGTTTGACCTTGGGGATTTGAAAGAGGGTTATCTCAAAATCTTAGAACGCATAAAAAACCTTTAACAACCTCTATTTTGCTTTTTAAAAGCCCTAAACTTTGTTTTTAATTTCTTGATTTATCTGTTTATTTTGGTTGATTTTTAGTTTTTCAGGCTTTTAAAGATAGCAACTTCGTATCTTTATTTTTTTACAATTATAACACGATATATATCATAATTGATGTTTTATATCAAAAGCGGGCTGCTTCATTTTAATGGCAAAAGATGGATATGACAATGTGATGAATCATATTTCAACTATTGACAAAAAACCACTAAGTCATAGATTTTTACAAACCCAAAAAGGAGGTAAAGTCTATGGAGATAGTAATCTCTATACCGTTTATTCCACTGGTGATTGCTGCCCTTATCGCCTTCGTAGACGATAAGCGGGCTATACCAAGAATCAGCATGTTCTTTTCTGGGCTTATTGCCATTATAAGCTTGATAGGGACAGTCTATGAGTTTAAGTTCCACAAGGTTATAGTAGGATTTTACAACACCGTAGTGTTTGACCACCTTGCTTCTGTGCTGGTGCCTTATGTGGCTTTGATAGGGCTTGTGATAAGAAAATACGCTTCAAACTATATGTGGGATGAAAAAGGCTATAAGAGATTCTTTATAATATTAAACTTTATCTTTAGTTCCATATACTTCATGATAATGGCAAACAATCTGGTGGTTATGCTGATAGCCTGGCAGATTCTAAGTCTCAGTCTTTATTTCTTGATATCTTTTAGGGTGGAGTCTAAAGACGCTGTGAGGTTTGGCTCCTGGGCTATAACGGTGCATAGAATTGGAGATTTCTTGTTCTTGCTTGCCACCATCCTTACCTATAAGGTCTATCATACGCTAAACTTACAACAACTCTATCATCTATGGCAAACCAACATAGAGCATAGCACAGTCGTAAATGTTATAGCTCTTTTATTTGTGGCTTCTGCCATGGCAAAATCCGCTATAATACCTTTTTACTTTTGGTTACCTTATACATCGGAGGCTCCTACGCCCGTTTCTGCTTTGATGCATGCTGGTATAGTAAATGCTGGCGGTATCCTTTTAAATAAGATAGCCTATCTTTATCTTTCCTCTTCTATAGCTCTAAATACAGCATTCTTCTTTGGTATTCTTACGGCTATAGCTGCTTCTGTGGTAATGCTATCAAAACCAGATATAAAACGCTCTTTGGGGTATTCCACCGTTGGGCAGATGGGTTATATGATAATGGAGGTTGGTATAGGGGCTTTTAGCGTAGCTATATATCACCTTATAGTACACGGTATATTTAAAGCCTCTTTGTTTTTAGAATCTGGGAACGTTATACATCTTGCTAGAAAAGACCCAAACATTCCTAAAAACCTATCTTATAAGCTTTTCTTAGAAGAGGTAGAAGAAAATAGGAAAACCATAGGTGAGATTGTGGCTATATTTACCATAGTACCTATAGTTATATTTACACTAATAGAGTTTTTTATAAATAGAGTTCAGTTTCAGTTTCAAGCCGGTATTATCTTCCTAGCCTTTGGTTGGCTCACCAGCGCTCAGCTTTTTCTATCCTTTTTTAAAGTTTCTAAGAATACATCGTTAAAAACGATACTTGGCCTTATAGTGTCTTTTGTGTTTATAGTGCTAACTTATGAGTTTATGGGAACCACCTTTGAAGAGTATATCTACGGGCCTAAATATGTGGAGTTTTATAAGTCTGCAAGCCTTTCCATGCCTTATCTTATGGTGTTGCTTGGGATATTGATAGGTATTATAGTATTTGGTTGGGCTATTATATATTATCAATCTTATAAAGATGCCTCTGGCACAAGGTTTGAAAAACTAAAATGGACTTTTTATAAGATTTTCTCAAGAGGATTTTTCTTACCAGATATTCTTATCAGATACTTTAAACTTTTATAAGGAGGTGGCTTATGTTTTACGTAGCGCTAGTACTAATGGGGTTGGTACCCTACTACTTTGTAGCCAAGAACTTTAAAAAGTACGGTTCTATATTTTTAGTGCTTCCAACGCTGGGACTTGGTATTTACTATTTTGACGATGTTGTTAAAACGGAGTTCTATAGAACTCTTGAGATCATAGCATTTTCAACATCGGTTTTGACGTTTTTCCTATCCTATAAGACGAAAAATTTAATAAAGCTAAGCTATTATTTTGTGTTTGTGAACGTGGTGGCTTTGTTTATATTTCAGAATAAGTGGATGTTTGAGCTGTATTTTGTTTCTTTAATATTTAGCGCTTTTTCTTTATATGTCATAGCTCTTTATATGGACAAGAACTTTGGCAGTGCAAACATAGATGCCATTACTGGTGTTGTTTTAAAAGCCCCGAAACTAGCACTTTTCCTTAGGCTATCCCTTATGAACCTTGGTCTGTATCCGCCTTTTGCAAACGCCTTGATAATGATATTGAGTGTAATTAAATCTTCTTTGAGCTTGGATGCTTATCTTATAGTTGCTTGGTTATTCTTTGCCAACTTTTTTATGGCTTTTAGAATAATGACTAAGTCTTTATTTGGTAAACCAAACCCTATCTTAGTATACAAAGATATAGGCGAGGCTTATTTGTTGCTTTTTGTAGGGTTGTTGCTAGTGCCTACAATTATTGGATTTTACAGCTTGTTGGAGGTATTGTTATGATAAAAGAGGCTTTTGATAACGCTCTTAGATTAATACCTTACTATTGGCCAATGACATCTTTCATATCCAGAAATCCTCTCATGGGTTTTGAAGATATGCCATTTAGGGAAGCTTTGAAAAAAGCTTCAAGACTTTTGAAGGCAAAAGTTTATATGCCTTCTTCTTACTATGTAGAATTATACAAAGAAGGTACTATAAAGAAAGATGTTTTTGAAGATAATCTTATGGAGGAGCTTAAGAAGATAGGGCTTTCAGATTATTTTCAAGAGGCTAAAAAATATATGGTAGATATAAGCCCCTCTTTAGACGAGTACAAAAATACACCTAAGGTGCTAAACGAAGACATACTTTATTATGTAAAAAACAAAAAAGACTCCAGTGTTTATAAGCTTTTAAGAGAACTAACTGAAGACATGCTCCTTTGCGAGATAGTGGATGCTTTGTTTGATAAGAACTATACAGATATCGTAGAAAAAGAGATAGTGGAGTTTGTGTCAAGGTTTGTGGATGAGGGGCAGACTACGATGTCTATGCCAGAAAGAGAAAGGGGCATGTTTGAAGCTTTTAAGCTCTATGAGGGTATAGTAGATGATTCTAATGAAGAAGCCTTTGCTGAGTATTATATGGAGCTTTTAAAACCAGAGGACGCAGAAAGATATATACTAAATCACTTTGTCAAAGATTTTGGATGGTCTTCTTTCTTAAAGTATAGATCTGAAGCGGAGGATTATTACTTCCAGATAAAATATCCATCTTCTATGATGGCATATCTCGGTCTAAGGCTTTACTATGAGGTAAAATACCTCAGAAAAGCTCCTATTAGAAACTTTGAAGAGTTTAAGAGCTTTGCTTCAAAAGACCCTTATTATACAGTTTTAAAGCTTTTAAAAGCCAAAAACTTACTTCATCCAAAGTTTGTGGATAAGTTGGAGATAGGTAAAAACTACAAAGAGATTTTTGAAGAGTATGTCTTTTATGAAGATATCCAAAGGGCTTCTTTACTTCAGAATGTGATAGAGGCGATTAGCATTGATTACGATGGAGCAAGAGAGATGCTTACGCTAGTAGAATTTTTAGAAGAGGAAGAAGGGTATATATGGCTTGTATCTTTAGAGGATTCTTACATAAAGGATTTATCCAAAGAGTTTGTGATGGCGAAATCAAAGGAGTTGAAGTCAAATCTGGCCACCGCTATATTTTGCATAGATGTAAGATCAGAGGCCATAAGAAGAAACTTAGAGAGGTTTGGTCATTACAACACCTACGGAGTGGCTGGATTTTTTGGTACTCCTATAGCTTTTGTAGAGTTTGATAAAGGCCATGAAATATACTCCTGCCCAGTCATCATGAAGCCTGAGAAGATAGTTCTAGAACTTCCAAAGCACGACCACAGAGATTATGAAAAGAAGAAAAATATAAGCTACACCTTCAAAAAGATTCTGGATTCTTTGAAAAACAACCCTTATACGCCGTTTTTCATGGTGGAGGCGATGGGATGGCTTTTTGGTGTAAACCTCTTTGGTAAGACACTATTTCCTAAACTCACCTACAAGCTTATGAAAAATGTAAAAGCCGAAAAACCAGATACCACCTTTACCATAGATAAACTATCAGACCAAGAGATAGAAGAGTACACAAAAAGATTTTTTGCAGAAAAGATTCAGGATGCTTACCACAAGGAATATGGTAAAAACCTGAAATACAATGAAGCTCTTAATATGCTTGAGGCTATACTCTCTGATAAAACAACATCTGAGTTTTTAGAGCTTTTAAAAGCCAAATACGGTGTAAACAGTGAAGCTTACAAGTTCCAAAGGCAAAAGCTCTCTATGATAGGTTATACGAAAGAAGAACAGATAAGTTTGGTTTATAACTTCCTAAAGCTCATAGGATTTGTTAGAGACTTTCCCAAATTTGTATTTCTATTTGGTCATGGTAGCACCTCTGACAATAATCCTTTTGAATCTGCCCTTGATTGTGGAGCTTGTGGAGGCAACAATAGTCTTGCCAACGTAAGGGTTTTAGCCCGTATAGCCAATAGACGAGAGATAAAACAAGCTCTCGCTTTAAAAGGTGTTTTTATACCAGAAGACACTATATTTATACCCGGTATTCACGATACTACCACCGATGAGCTTGAGCTTTATGACCTTGATTTTGTACCGGTATCTCACAGAGCTTACCTTGAGAAGGTACTGGAAGATTTTAAGCTGGCTTCCCAAAAAACCAGAGAAGAGAGGGCAAAGCTCTTACCTTATGCAGACAATCCAGACAAAATCTTTATAAGAGCCATAGACTGGTCAGAGACAAGGCCAGAGTGGGGGCTCTCCAAAAATATGGGTGCTTACGTAGGAAAGCGTTCCAGCACTCAAAACCTGGCTCTTAAAAACAGGATGTTTATGCAGTCTTACGACTGGGAGCTAGATAAGGATAACTCTATACTAAAAACTATACTATCCGGCCCTTATCTTATTAGTGAGTGGATAAACTTAGAGTACTATTTCTCTACCACCGACAATGAAAGACTTGGAGCTGGTTCTAAGGTTTATCACAACGTTGTGAGCAAAGTGGGTGTATGGACTGGAAACTACGGTGATTTGAGAACGGGCCTTCCGTACCAGACTGTGTATGTGGATGGTAGGCCCTTCCATGAACCCATGAGGCTTTTAGTATTTGTGGAAGCTCCCCTTGAAAAGGTGATGGATGCTGCAAAAGAAGTACCCAAAGCGCTGGAGCTTGTTTTAAATGAGTGGACTAGGGTCATAATAATAGATAAAACCAAGGGCGCCGCTTACACTATAAAGAATAAAGAAATTATAACGGTATTTGAACAGGTTATGAAAAGCGCTGTTTAAAGAGTGTCTTAGTTTATAAGTGATGGGAGGGGTTGTGAGGGAGGGAGCTTAAAAAGCCCCGAAAATCGGGGCTTATAAAATATAAAAATATCACTTCTTGTGTTCTACTTTCTTGTG
>CAZTLC010000033.1:0-10092 GCA_964614295.1 uncultured Aquificaceae bacterium
CCAACAACCTAAAAGCCCTTACTAGAGAAGAATTAAATGAAACTACCCAAACATCTGGAAAGATAAAGATGCCGCTACCTGTAAAAGGTCAAATAGAAAGAACTCCAAGAGGTATAAATATAGTTACTGCATGTGGTCGACCTGTAAAAACCATAAACTCTGGCATAGTAGTTTACAGTGGAGATGACTTATCAGCCTATGGAAATATGGCAATAGTAGATGGTGGCGGAATAATAACGGTTTACGCCTACAACGAAAAACTTTTTGTAAAAAAAGGACAGATGGTAAACAAAGGGCAAACCATAGGCTTAGTAGGTACAAAGCCAGGCACTTCCACCTGTGAACTACACTTTGAACTAAGAAGTAAAGATGGCACTCCTATTGACCCTATAAAATATTTTGGTAGATAATTTGTTATAATAGTTAAAACTTTAAAAGGAGGTGCTTTATGGATTTAAGCAAAATAGTAAGCAAAAATCCACCTGATGATATCTATGCTTTCATAGAGATACCAAAAGATAGCAATATCAAATATGAGCTTGATAAAGAAAGTGGCGTAGTGTTTGTGGATAGAGTGCTTTTTACTGCCATGTATTATCCTTTCAACTACGGATTTATACCAAACACGTTGGCAGAAGATGGAGACCCTGCTGATATACTCGTTATATCTGAGTTTTCTGCAATACCTGGCTCAGTTATAAGATGCTCTTTGATAGGTATGCTTGAGATGGAAGACGAAGCTGGTATAGACACTAAGTTTTTAGCAATACCTCATAAAAAAGTAGATCCATCTTTTTCTCATGTAAAAGATATAGAAGACCTTCCACAGCACATAAAGGACAAGATAAAACATTTCTTTGAGCACTACAAAGAGTTAGAACAGGGTAAATGGGTGAAAATTAAAAACTTTATATCAAAAGAAAAAGCTATGGAGGAGCTAAACAAGGCTATAGAACGTTTTAAAAAATGAGCCTTATAAAAAATATAGCCCTAGAAACTATCTTAAAAGAGATAGAGGCTATTGAAAGTCTAAAGCTTTTAATAAACGAAGATTTTGAAAAGGCTATAGAGACGATACACAAATCAAGCGGCAAAGCGATACTAACTGGGGTAGGTAAATCTGGGCATATAGCAAGAAAGATAGCCTCTACTATGGCTAGCGTTGGTACCCCTGCGGTGTTTTTGCATCCAAACGAGGCTCTTCATGGAGACTTAGGCATCATTACCAAAGATGATATCGTTATAGCTCTTTCAAACAGCGGAGAGTCTATTGAGATAATCTCCATGATACCCTATATCAAAAGAATTGGCTCTTTTCTTATATCCATCACAAACAAAAAACATTCTACCTTGGCAAAACAAAGCGATATAGCCCTTGTTTTAAATATAGAAAAGGAGGCTTGCCCTTTAAACTTGGCTCCCACTTCCAGCACTACAGCGATGTTGGTATTAGGGGATGCTATAGCCATGAGTCTTTTAAAGCTTTCTGGTTTTAAAGAAGAGGATTTTGCACTTTTGCACCCAGCTGGGTTTTTGGGTAAAAAATTAAAACAGGTAAAGGATATAGGGCATTTCAAAGAGGAACTTCCCATTGTAAAAAAAGATGCTAAAATCTATGAGGCCATCATAGAAATAACACAAAAAGGGTTTGGAGCTACAGCCGTTGTTGATGATGAGGGTTTTTTGGTAGGTATACTTACAGATGGCGATATAAGAAGGATTTTGGAAAACAAGATTGATATAAACAACACAAGCGTATATGAAGTTTGCACTAAAAACCCAAAAACTATATCAAAATCAGATTTGCTGGCAAAAGCTCTATCACTGATGGAACATTATAAAATAACAGTACTTATAATCCAAGAAGAAGGAAAACCTATAGGTATCATACATCTTCACGATATACTGAGGTCTGGTATAAATTGAGCTCCAACATTTTTACTATTCCAAACATGCTTTCTTTTTTAAGGCTTTTACTATCTCCTCTTATTTTTTTTGTATTAAAAGCCGATATAAAACTCGGATTTTTTATATTCGTAATAGTTAGCATCACAGATGCCCTTGATGGGTTTATAGCAAGGCTTACAAACAGTATAAGTATTTTTGGAAAGATATTAGACCCTATAGCTGATAAAATATTAATCCTCTCTTTGTCTTTTGCTTTTATAAAAGCCAAATACCAAATACCTATAATGCTTGTAACGTTTATAGTAGCAAGGGAAGTATTTATAATACTTGGAAGCATGATGCTCCTTTATTTTGGTATAGTACCAAAACCATCCATTATAGGAAAAATAACTACCTTTATCCTGATTTTACTTTTTTACGGGCTTTTTATTGAAAATATAGAACATACAAAACTAAGCTTTATAAACACTTTATATGATATATCTTATCTATTCATAATCCTGAGCTTTTTTGAATATCTAAACATAGGTATTAAAAATATGATGAGCATATCTAAGAATAAAGTTTTAAAATAGTTTCATGAAGCTCTTTATAAAGAAGCTTTTTATTTTTATAGTATTTATTTTAATATTACTAGCAGCTTCTGGTATAAAATCTTTTGGGGTAGGTCCAAATCTAAACGAATATCTAAAAAAACAACTAAACCATGCTATAAATTTGATACATCTAAGAGATTATCAGGATGCTATATCAGAACTTATGAACGTGTATTCCATGGCACCAAAGAGTAAATACGGTGAGCTATCTTATTTATACATAGCAAAAGCTTATGCTTATGAAAATTATTACAGTGGCAACATAGAAGGTGTCAAAAACGCCATAACTATGATAAATATGTATCCGTTTTACTACAAAGTACCCTCCTATATAGCACTTCAAAGAGAGATATTGGGTGATATATATCTTCTTTTAGGAGATTTTAACAAGGCTACTGGTGTTTTCATGGTGCTTTCAAACCAATACCCCAATAAAAATAGATACAAGATAAAGTTAGCTTACGCCACCTTGAGAAACTATGGTAAAAATGGTATAAATTATATTGCAAATATACAAAACAAAGATATAAAAACCCCAGAAGACACAGCCCTCTATTATTTTGATTATGCCATATATTATTTTCTAATAGGCAACTATAAGCAAACAACTTTTATGCTTCATGAAGCATCCAATTATGATAGCTTTTTAATCTATCACCCCTATTTTGAATTTTTGTACGGATACGCCTTTTACAAGATGTCTGATTGGCAATATGCGATGTTCCATTTAGAATTATCCAAAAGAAGAGATATATACAAAAAATATACAAACAAGGCAAACTTCATACTTATGCACATATATCTTACCACAAAAGATTATCTTGACGCTCACAGAGTCCTAAAAGAATTCTTAAAACACGACGGGCTCTTTTACAACCCAGTGGCATACATATCTTTTAGCTCTTTGTGGATGCATCCTGATTATCTTAAAACCTACAGGATACCATTTTACAAAGAAACCCTTGACAAACTTCTTTGGCTTCGTTTTCCAAGCATTTTATCTTTGTATCCAGACTTTGGACTCTTAAATTACTATCTTGAAGATAAGCTCACGCCAGATGAAATCCAAGACATGTTTACCGGCTTTTTAAATATAAAACTTCCAGAATCCAATATAAACTTTGACGACATAAATATATCCTTTGAAAAGCCTATAAACTACATAGCAAATACGATATCCAAAGAAAATCCTTACAACGATACATTTGCTTATAGGCTTTACAGCATTTATCAAGAAGACCCTTCTTTGTTTTCAAAGCTTTTACAAACAAACACTTATGAGAATGTATCAAGAGTATTTGTGTATATAGGTGATACCAAAGGACTTGGATTCACCTCTGGCATACAAGACCAAAACATAAGAACATTTTTGCAAGGGGAGTTTTACATAGAACAGGGCAATATAAAAGATGGGTTGTCCGCATTAAATTCTGTTTTAAATAGTTTAAAAGGAGAAGACAAAGAAGAGGCAGAGTTTTTGATAGGATATTACTCAAATGACGATAGCATGCTTGATAGATTTTTATCACATAAAAATGTATATACATCAAACAGGTTAAAAGACTATACAAAGCTTGGCCTTTTAGAAGACGGCATACTAAAGCTAAACAAAAAAGATTATCAGGATGCTTTAAAATATTTTAAAACTTACATAGATACATTCAACAAAGAAAAGGATAATACCTACTATTGGGCTTTGTACAAGGCAGCTTACACTAGCTACTTGCTAAAAGACAAAAATGAGTTAAAATATATATTAGGTTTGGCTAAAAATAGCCAAAATATGTGGGCAAAGGCTGCAACAATTTTGTGGGGTGAATAGTTATGGGACTCTTTAAAGGCGTAGATGAAGTATTGCCTTATTTGGACTATACGTGGTTAAAGCATAAGATTATTCTAAGCAATTTAGCAAATGCTGATACTCCTCATTACAAAGAGCTGAATGTAAGATTTGTACCTTTCGAAAACGAGCTAGCCCTCAAGATAACGAACCCAAAGAAACAAATACAGCCAGTGCAAACAGGCCCTCATTTTGATATCTTGGAAAAAGAATCAGGGCTTGTAGGTAACGATAGGAACAATGTAAGCATAGAAAAACAAATGGCTGAAGCCAACGCCAACTACATAGCCTATGAAACTTATATGAAAATGATTACAGGAAACATAAACGAGTTAAACACCGCTATAAAAGGACAATAAGGAGGTAAGGTAAGCTATGCTTGATATATTCAACGCCTTTGATGTATCCGCTTCTGGGATGTATGCGCAACGCATCCGGATGAACACCATAGCTTCAAATTTAGCCAACTATGAATCTTATAAAACAAACGGTACCCCTTACCAAAAGTTAGAGCCCGTATTTCAAGCAGTTTATGATAAAAACTTACTTTCCGATGGTCTGGTACCTGTAAATGTAAATGAGATTAGGCAATCCAACGGTTTTAAACTCATATACGACCCTTCCAATCCCCATGCCAACGCCCAAGGTTATGTAGAAGAACCCAATATAAATGTAACTACCGAGATGGTGGATATGATAACAGCCACAGAGAGCTATCAAGCGAATTTAAGCGCTTTTAATATGACTAAAAACATAGCTCAATTTACCATAAATAGCTGGACATAATTATGGATAACATTATAAAGAGTATACCTGATTTATTTACAAAAACTTCTGTAGAAAAGCCTCAAACACAAAAAAACAATCAAACGGAAACATTTTTTGATGTCCTATCTAACTTTTTAAACTATACAAATGAAGTTCAGCAAACTGCTGAAGCTACAAAAAAAGCGATATTGGAGGGTGCTGATATACCATTGCACGACGCTGTGGTGCAATTTGACAAAGCAGGTGTCGTATTAAACTTGCTGGTGCAAGTAAGAAACAAACTCTTAGATGCCTACCAGACACTTATAAATACACAAGTGTAATATATTATGGATTTTAAGGAGATATTAAATAACTTAAAAGAGCGGTTTCAAGCTCTAAACAAAACCCAACAGATAGCCGTTGTATCAGTACCCATAGTTTTGGCGCTTTTAGTAGGGATAATATTTTTTCTTACGTCAAGGGTTCATTATACGGTGCTCTACGGAGATTTAAACAACAGAGATATGGCTGCCATAGTAGAACAGTTAGAAAAAAACAGCATAAAATATAAGATAACACAAGACGGCAGGACTATATTAGTACCAGAAAACGAAGCCAGGCAGCTTAGACTAAAGCTTGCGGCGATGGGGCTTCCTACCAAAGGATATCCGGGTTTTAAGCTTTTAAACAAAATGCCTCTTGGTATAACGGATTTTATGCAGCATGTAGAATATCAAAGAGCCCTTGAGGAAGAGCTCGCCAACACGATTTTAGGTTTTAAAAACATAGAAAAAGCTAAAGTAAATCTAGCGATGCCAAAACCAAGCATATTCATCACAGAAAATCAAAAGCCTTCAGCCTCTGTTTTCATAGAATTAAAACCAGGAGCTTCCATCACTAGACGCCAAGTGATAGCCATAAGAAACCTGGTGGCTGCAAGTGTACCTGACCTAACGCCAAATAGAGTCACAGTGGTGGACAGCAACGGTATTGACCTCACAGAAGAACTCAACAATCCATCCTCTTATCTTACCAACGAGCAGTTAAGAGTGAAAACAGAGCTTGAAAATTCTATCACAAAACATCTTGAACAAGTGCTTGGTCAAGCTTTAGGTTACAACAATGTAAGGGTTGCTGTAGATATAGAACCAGATTTTTCTCAGGTGGAGACAAAATCAAAAAATTATAATCCAAATACCACAGCTATAGTAAGCGAGCAGAAAAAACAGGAAACTACCACTGGCACAAGCGTTTCTGGAGTACCTGGTACAGCTTCAAATATACCGCCCATGAGCGGCCTTAGACCAAATGCAAACTTTCAATCTTCAAAAAAAGAAGTAACCACAAATTACGATGTTAGCGTAGAGAAAACCCATGTAGTAGATAAAACCATACGCATAAAACGTATGAGTGTAGGTGTAATAGTAAATGCAGACCTCAAAAACGTAAATCTAAACAGCATAAGACAGCTTGTGATAGCAGCCGCTGGTGTTGACCCTAAAAGAGGGGATACCGTGTCTGTGATAGCGGTGCCGTTTTATAAACCTGTAGTACCAAAACCGCCCATATATCTAGTGTACGCAAAGTATGGTATAGCTGGTGTTTTAGCGCTATTGCTTCTTGGAATATTGCTCTTTGTATTCTTAAAAGCAAGAAAAAAACCAGAGGTACAGGAACTTCCAGCTGTAAGTGCCGCTATGGAAGCTTTAGAATCCCTTGAAACCGAAGAGCTTAGAGAAAAAGCTAAAGAGCTTATAACCGTAGATAAAATGATAAAAGTTACCAAAGAAAATCCAGATAAAGTCGCTAAAATCATTAAGCATTGGTTAATAACCAAAAAATCATAGGTGATAAAGTATGGCTGAACAAATTTTAGGTCAAGATGAAGTAGACCTTCTTTTAAAATCTCTTGGTAAAGAGGAAGAAAAAGAAGAAAAATCCTTAGGATACGAAAAGTTTGATATAGACGATTTAGAACATATCTCTCTTGGTACCATAGCAGGCCTTGAAATTATACTGGAAAAGTGGAGTAGGTTATCAAGGGCTAAGTTATCTAGTCTGGTAGTGGCCATCAATAATGTTTATAAAGCAGAGACTTCACTTATAAGGTTTGAAGATTTGATAAGTAAACTACCAGTCCCATCGTGTATCAATATGTTTAGTATCACAGGTTTAAAGGGTACTCATTTTTTGATATTAGACCCAAGGATGGTATATAGCATAGTAAGTGTCATATTTGGTGGTTCTGCCAAACCTTATAAGATAGAAGGTAAAGAGTTTACCAAGTTAGAATTAAAAATTATAAGAAAAGTCGTAGATTTGCTTTTAAGCGCTTTTCAAGAAAGCTGGAATAGCATATTGTCTGGAGAAGTGATGTACTTAGAAACCGAAGTAAACCCAGCTCTTATAGCTCCAATGAACTCTAAAAAAGAGATGTTTATCCAAGCACATATAAATATAGAAATAGATGGCATAGAGTATCCTATATTTTTAGCAATACAAAATTCCTCCTTAGAACCTGTGGTAGACAGGCTTAGAAACGTATCTGAAGTATCAGAGAGTGTAGATTACGATAAAATTTTAAAAGAATTGATAAAGAATATAAAAGTACATCTTTCTGCAACAATAGATGGTGGGACTTTTCTTATCAGAGACATATTGGATTGGGAAGTAGGGGAAGAAATAGTATTAAAACATCAAGCAAACAAACCCGTAAAAATAAATGTAGAAGGTATTTTAAAAATGTTTGGTATTTTAGGGCGCTCAAATTCTAGAAAAGCTATTAAAATATTAAAAGTACTAGATAACAAGGAGGCAAGTTGATGGCAGAAGAAGAAACAACAAAAGAACAAACAGAACAAGAATCTATTGAAAATAAAGAGGAAAATCAGATTTCTCAGGGTCAAAATGACGAAGACTTGATGAAGCTTTGGGAAGAGGCTATGCAAGCTCAAGCCCAAACATCTGAAGAAGCAAATAAGCAAAATCAAACTCCCAGCCAGGAACCAGATATATCCAAAGACCTACAGCGTATATTGGATATACCTCTTTCCATCACAGTGGTAATAGGCACCACCGTTATCACCATAAAAGAGCTTCTAAATTTAAGGCCTGGATCTGTGGTAGCCTTAGATGAGTCTATAAATAGCTTTGTATCTGTTTATGCTAATGGTAAACTCATAGCAAAAGCTGAGCTTGTGGTAGTTGGAGAAAACTTTGGGATAAGGATATCTGAAATCATAGAAAAAGAAGAGCGTGTTAGAAGTCTAGCCAATCCTTAAAGATATCTTAGTTTTACCTTATCTTTTAGTTTAAGAGCATCTTCTAAAGTAGCTAAAGCTGTACCTGGCTTTAAGGTGGTAGCGCTACCAGCAGCCACCGCATAAATAAGAGCCTCCTCATCTGAAAAGCCCATATACTTTGCATATATAAAACCAGCCACCGATGAATCACCAGCCCCAATGGTATTTACAACCTCTATTTCTGGCGGGATTGCATGCATAATAGCATTTTGACTTACATAAGCAATACCATCCTTACCCATAGATACCAAGACTATCTTTACCCCCATCTTGTTAATCTCTTTTGCCGCTATGATAGCATCATCTATGGCTTTTATCTCTCTTCCTACTACCCTTGAAAGCTCATGCCTATTTGGTTTTATAATATCTGGTTTATGGTTTATATTAAACTTTAGCACATCACCATCGGTATCAAGTACCACAGTAGCAGATTTAGATTTTACAATATCTATGATTTTTGCATATATAGCTGGCTTCAAACCTTCTGGTAACGAACCAGATATAATGACATAAGAAGGATTGTCTAAATTATTTATCTTTTCAATGAGCTTTGTTAGTTCAAAAGGTGGTATATAAGGTCCTTTTGCGCTTATTATTATTTGATTTTTGCCGTTTATAGTGTTTATAACTAGGTTTGTCCTAGTCTCATCGGATATCTTTACAAAGTCAAAATTTACTCCTTCGTTTATAAGAAGTCCTTCTATCTCAAGCCCTGCAAATCCTCCCACAAATCCAAGAGCCACGTTTGGTACACCAAAATTAAACAACACCCTTGATACATCTATGCCTTTTCCACCAGCATACTTTTCTTCCTTTATTATTCTGTTTGTATCATCTACCTTCAACTCATCAAGCCATATAGTCCTATCTAAAGCTGGATTTAAAGTAATAGTATATATCATAAATTCTCCTGAAAAAGCTTATAAGCGGTTTCTGGGCTCATATTATGAAACGTTATAGCTGAAATGGCTTTGGTCATAGCTATAGCCTCCTTTAAAGGCCTTTGATGTATATTCCTTCCAGTACCATTTCCTCTTATGCCAGCCTGTTTATAAGTATATAACTCTTCTAAAAACTCTAAAACCCCTTCCTTTGAACCACCTTCACATATGAGCCCTGTATTACCTGCTGCCTCTACTGCTATATAAAGTAATTCCTTTACATCTTTACCCTCTTGCTTTGGTACTTTTATCTTGGCAAAATCAGCTCCAAGGCATGAAGCTATTCCAGCTGCTCCTGCTATAAGCGCTGGGTCATGCTCATTTTTTATGGCTTTTCCTTTCGGATACATCCAAAGCACCGCTATCATGTTGTTCTTATGAGCTTCGTATACAAGCTCTGAGGCTTCCTTCAACATGATGTGTTCAAACTCACTACCAAGATATACCGTATAGCCTATGCCAAGTATCTTTACACCCTTTTGCTTTAAATCCAAAATCTTATCAAAATCATGAAGACCTATGCTTATAGGGTCTCTTTGTTCAAAAGGCACAAGGTTTGTTTTAGAGTTTACCTTTACAAGATAAGGTATTTCTGGATAATCTTTGGCATATCGTGTTATAAGTCCAAGCTGGGTAGCAAAAACCCCTATTTCCCCTTTTGAAGCTATCTCAAAAAGATGCTTTGGGTTTGCATCATCTTCGGCTATACCCTCTCCATAAAAGTCTTTGTTAAGGTGCTCTATCTTTTGGTCTCC
>CAZTLC010000034.1:0-4377 GCA_964614295.1 uncultured Aquificaceae bacterium
GTAATACTTTTTATAATTGTAGCATTACTTTTGATAGTGTTGGTGCTTTTACAAAAATCAAAGGGTGATATAGGAGCGGCTTTTGGAGGGGCTACTGCAAGGTCTATATTTGGTGTTGGTGGGGTGGATACCATACTCACAAAAGGAACCTATTGGCTTACAGCTATATTTATGGTGCTAGCGATTGTCATAGCTATAATTACTGATGTGAGAAACAACTCTTCTATAATGCAGAATGAACGTATCAACTCTCATCAAACAAAGCCCTCTAAGTCTTAGGGACACTCTTTTTATATTGGAGCATGTGAGTGGTCTAGACAAAAACTATATCTTCTTACATCAGGATAGTTTAGATATAGATGGAAAAGATATAAGAGCATTCAATGATATAGTAAATAAAGTGAAAAATGGTATGCCACTCCAATACGCTATTGGAAAATGGTGGTTTTTTGGCTACGAGTTTTTTATAGAACCTCCTGTTTTGATACCGAGACCAGAAACCGAGATTTTAGTGGAAAAAGCCATACAGATTGTAAAAGATTATCGTATAGGTTTTGAACCTTTTGTGGGAAGTGGTATTATAAGTATTGTGCTTTTAAAATATTATCCTCATTTAAAAATGATAGCTACCGATATAAACAATAAAGCTTGTGAGCTTACGCTAAAAAATGCAAAATTTCACAATGTAGAAGATAGGCTTTTGGTGGTTTGTGCCAATATAGGAGACGCTATCAATCTTGGCAAAGTGGATTTTCTAGTGGCAAATCCTCCTTATATTCCTACTAAAAGCCTTGAAACTCTTGATAAAAGCATAGTAGAGTATGAAGACTTGAAAGCCTTAGATGGTAAGGAAGGTGGACTGTTTTTTTATAAACAATTGAAATCTTTAAATGTAAGACCAATGGTTATGGAAATAGGACATGATCAAGAAGAAGCTATTAAAAATATTTTTGAAGATGTGGAGATAATATATGATTATTCTAATCATCCAAGAGTCTGTATTGTAAGATGATGAAAAAGATGGTTAACCACAAAACTTTTATTACTATATATGTATTTGGCTTTTAAGGAGGCAAAAATGGTTGAACTTTTAGAAGATAAGGAAGTAGCTTTTATTTTAGAAAAAGCCTTGAATAAAGAAAGGTTGACAGAAGAGGAAGCTATATATCTATACAAAAATGCACCTCTAAGTGCTTTAGGATACGTGGCAAATGAACTAAACAAGGAGAAAAATGAAGATAAAGCCTTTTTTATAGTAAATAGATATTTAAATCCTACAAACATATGTGTTTATAAGTGTAAATTTTGTAGTTTTGGAGTGTCTAAATCCGATGAAAGAGCTTTTGAGCTGGGTATAGATGATATCTTAAAGAAGATAGAAAGCTCTTATAAGAACGGCATTACAGAGGTACATATAGTAGGTGGTTTGCCACCACACTGGCAAAGAGAGGATTATGTAAATCTTGTAAAAGTAGTCAAACAAACATTTCCAGATATTATCATAAAAGCTTATACAGCGGTAGAGATAGACCATATAGCAAAAATATCAAAATCTAGCTATGAAGATGTGCTTATGGAACTCAAGGAAGCTGGGCTTTCTTTGCTACCTGGTGGTGGTGCTGAAATATTTGCAGAAAGGGTAAGAAGTGTCATAGCTCCTAACAAGGCAAACGCTGAAGAGTACCTTGAAATACATGAAACAGCTCATAAATTAGGTATACCATCAAACGTTACAATGCTTTATGGACATATAGAAACCATAGAGGAGAGGGTGGATCATATGAAAAGGATAAGGGATTTACAAGATAAAACCTCTGGGTTTCAGGTATTTATACCTTTAGCTTATCATCCAAAAGGCACAGTTCTTGGTGGAGAAAGAACATCTTCAGTGGATGACCTTAAAACAATAGCGATATCAAGGATATTTTTAGATAACTTCTACAATATAAAAGCTTATTGGATAACCCTTGGAGAAAAGTTAGCTCAAATAGCCTTAAATTTTGGAGCAAACGATATAGATGGTACTTTGGAAGAAGAACTAGTGGTGCATGCTGCTGGTTCTACAGAAACTTATGGTAAAGCTGTAGATAAATTGATAAGTATAATAAAAGGTGCTTCTAAAATCCCAATACAAAGAGACTCTTTTTATAATATAATAAAAGTCTATAACTGATATGTGTGGGATAGTAGGATATATAGGAAATTCTGAGGCTTTGCCTATACTTTTAAGCTCTTTGGAAAGGCTTGAATATAGAGGGTATGACTCTGCTGGCGTAGCCCTTATAGAAGGTGATGAAATATTTGTACAAAAAGAAGTAGGTAAGATAAGAGAATTGGTAAAAACCCTATGGGGAAAATCTTTTAAAGCTAATTGCGGAATAGGGCATACAAGATGGGCTACTCATGGTGCACCTTCTATGGAAAATGCCCATCCTCATTTAGATCCTACAAACTCTTTTGCTATAGTTCATAACGGTATTATAGAGAATTACAAAGAGCTAAAAACAGAGCTAATAAACCAAGGTCATGTATTTACATCCCAAACGGACACTGAAGTGATAGTTCATCTTATAGCAAAGTATTACAAAGGGGATTTGTTAGAAGCTGTAAAACAAACTATAGAACTTTTAAAAGGAGCTTTTGCTTTTGCTGTAATCGCAAAGTATGAACCAGAGAGAATAATAGGTGTAAAGCAAGGAAGTCCTCTTGTGATAGGGATTGGGGAAAATGAAAACTTTTTAGCTTCCGATATCCCAGCGATATTACCTTATACAAAGCAAATAATCGTTCTGGATGATAAAGAAATAGCTGATATAACTAAAACTGGTATAAGTATATACGATTTTGAAGGAAATATAAAAACAAAGCACAGCATGTTTGTACCATGGGATATAGTTTCTGCTGAGAAATCCGGGTATAAGCACTTTATGCTTAAGGAGATATATGAACAACCAAGGGTAATATCTGATACCGTAAGAGGTTTTTTATCTGAAAGGATAAGTTTTCCTTTTCATATAAAAAGCATAAACAGGATAGTTATAAGTGCTTGTGGGAGTTCTTACAATTCTTCTTTGATAGGTAAATATTTGTTGGAAAAATATGCTAAAATTCCAGTAGAAGTGGGTTATGCTTCAGAGCAAAGGTATGAAGATATTCCTATGGATGAGTATACACTTTTTATAGCGGTATCTCAATCTGGTGAGACTGCAGATACGAGATTTGCTGCCCAGTATGCAAAAGAAAATGGAGCAAAGCTCCTATCAATAGTAAATGTGGTAGGAAGTTCGTTAGACAGAGAAAGTGATTATACTTTATACACTCATGCTGGACCAGAAATAGGTGTTGCTGCTACAAAAACCTTCACAGCCCAGATAGCAGTTTTATATGGCTTAGCAGTTTTTATGGGTTACCAAAGAGAACATCTAACTTACGAGGACTATAGCAATAAATTAGATATGCTAGCTCATATATCTTCAAAGATAGAAGATTTTTTACAGAGCGCTGACATAAATGATGAAATTTATAGTGAGTTATCAAACTCGAAAAATGCTATATACTTAGGAAGAGGCCTTTCTTTCCCAATGGCCCTGGAAGGAGCTTTGAAACTGAAAGAAATATCTTATATACATGCGGAAGGTTATGCAGCTGGGGAAATGAAACATGGTCCTATCGCACTTATAGATGAAAATATGCCAGTTATCTTTGTAGCTCCAAAAGATAAGTTGTATGAAAAAGCGATATCAAATATAGAAGAAGTATTGGCTAGAAAGGCAAGACTTATAGTGATAGGAAATGCTTCTGACGAGCATCTTAGGAAAATATCTAAACATTTTATTGGAATACCAGATATAGAAGAGGAAGATTTATATCCACTTTTAAGCGCTGTTCCGCTTCAGCTTATAGCTTATGAGGTGGCAAATAGGCTTGGTTTAGATGTTGACCAGCCTAGAAACTTGGCTAAAACTGTAACAGTAGAATAACATATGATATAATGAAAATCTATGAAAAAATCAGATATTGTTAAAAAAATAGATAAGCAGACAAACTACAATCAGAAAGATATAAAACTTGTAATAGATTATTTTCTGGATGCCATAGTAGAGGGACTCCTTCAAGATGAACGCATAGAGCTTAGAAAGCTTGGGGTTTTTATGGTAAAGAAAAAGCCTTCTAGGATGGTGATAAATCCACGAACTGGCATACAGACACTGGTATCTGAACACTATTTGCCTTACTTTAAAATGGGTAAATATATAAAGAAGGAATTAAATAGAAATCAGCACAATGCCAAAAAGATTTAAAACTGATATTCTCATAATAGGCGGCGGTTTAGCTGGTTCCAGTGCTGCCCATGAACTTTCAAAATATGGGGTAGAT
>CAZTLC010000034.1:4477-9888 GCA_964614295.1 uncultured Aquificaceae bacterium
TTATCTGGAAATATGCTGGCAAAGTATATATTGGACAATGAGTTAGAATCTTTTGAAGAAGAGGCGAAGGAAATATATGGTATCACTAATGAAAAAGCTTATAAAAGAAGAAAGGAGTATATGAAAAACTGGAATAATATAAAATATATATTACCGTATATTTGGATAGCCTATGAAGAGTATTGGAAAAACATTTAAAGGAGAGTGTTTATGAACGGAAATCCGATGGGTCCAGTGTTGGCTCAGCTAGTATTTATAGGTATAATATTTGTAATATTTTACTTTCTAATCATAAAACCCCAGCAAACTCAAAAGAAAAAACACCAGGAATTTTTGTCAAAACTTAAAAAAGGTGATAAAGTTATTACATCATCTGGTATATGGGGAGTTATAACAGATATTGCTGATGATACCATAACATTAAAAGTGGACGCAAATGCTAAGATAAAGTTTACTAAAGAAACTATAATAGCATATCAACCTTCTAAGGAAGAAACCAAGGAAGATGAACAATAGAGAAGAGCTATTAAAAAACCTAACTCCTAAAGAAATAGTGGGCTACTTAGACCAATATATAATTGGTCAGCAAGAAGCAAAGAAGCAAGTAGCTATTGCTCTTAGAAATCGCTGGCGAAGACAAAAGTTGCCATCACACATAAGAGATGAAGTATCTCCTAAAAATATCCTTATGATAGGGCCTACTGGTGTAGGAAAGACAGAGATTGCAAGAAGACTAGCCAATCTCATAAAAGCACCATTTCTAAAGGTGGAGGCTACAAAATATACAGAAGTAGGGTATGTAGGAAGGGATGTGGAGTCTATGATAAGGGAGCTTGTAAACATCTCTTACCAGCTTGTTAAAAAAGAGAGAACCGATAGCGTAAAAGATGTTGCAAAAGAAGAAGCTATAAAAAAAGTAGCTCAGAGAATCTCTTCTTTAAAGAATGTAAGCTTATCTGAGGCAATACAAGGTGTTAAAGCAGGTAGATACGATGATGAGCTAATAGAGATAGAAATACAAGAAAAACAGAGTGCACCAGCCATAGAGATAATGGGTTTACAGGGTTTAGAAGATTTAGATAAACAAATTAGAAATTTACTGGGTGGATTTGGAGGCAAAAGGAGGAAAAAGCTCAAAGTAAAAGACGCTCTTAATATATTGGAACAAGAAACAGCAGAGGAGTTTATAGATAAAGAAGACTTAGAATCTGAAGCGGTATTTTTAGCAGAAAATTTTGGTATTGTGTTTATAGATGAGATAGATAAGATAGCGATAAAACATGAAGGTATTGGTCAAAGTGTTTCAAGAGAAGGGGTGCAAAGAGATTTGCTTCCTATAGTAGAGGGGACTACAGTAAACACTAAATATGGACCGATAAAGACAGACCATATACTTTTTATAGCCGCAGGGGCTTTTCATATGGCAAAACCTTCTGATTTGGTGCCAGAACTTCAAGGAAGATTTCCTATAAGGGTAGAGCTAAAAGCCCTTACCATGGAAGATTTTGAAAGAATACTAAGAGAACCCCAAAATGCACTTACGAAGCAATACAAAGAGCTTCTTAAGACAGAAAACGTTGATATAGATTTTACAGATGAGGCTATAAAAGAGATAGCTAGAATAGCTGAGTATATAAACTCAAAAGATGAAAACATAGGTGCTAGAAGACTCTACACTATAATGGAAAAACTTATAGAGGATATATCTTTTAATGCTCCAGACATGGAAGGCCAGCATATTATAATAGATGATAAATTTGTTTTATCAAAATTAGAAGATTTAGCCAAAGACCCAGAAATATCAAAATATATTTTATGATGCTCACTCAGAATATTCTAAATTTGCAGGATGACCCTATTTTTTTAATTAACAAAAAAAATTTTGTAGTGTTTGCAAATGCATCAGCTATAAAAAACGGCTTTGTATTACAAGATTATAAAGATAAGTCTTATTATGAGGTTTTAAGGCCTTTTGATTTAATATCAAGTATAGGGCTTTTAGAGGAAAATAAGACTATAAAGATAACCCATAGAGAAAAAATATACAGTTTATACAAGAAAGCCTTAGAAGATACTTATGTGTTTTTCATGAGAGATATAACAAACTATGAACTTTATCAAAAAGCAAAGCGAGAGTTTATAGCAAATGCATCTCATGAGCTTAAAACTCCTCTTAGCGTTGTAAAAAGTGTCTTGGATATGGTGTTGGAAAAGGAGGCTGATGAAGCTTTGATAAAGTTTCTAAAAAAAGCTAAAAACGCTTCTGAGTCAATGGAAGAACTCATAAACGATATGCTTACGCTATCTTTTGTAGAATCCATGGAAGAAAACATCAAGTTTGAAGATTATATTGATATTAAAAGCCTGATACAAGAGATATTAGATATGTTTGGGCATTCAATATCAAAAAAGGAGATATCATTATTCTTAGATGCGGAATCTATAAACATTCAAACTAACAAAAAACTCTTGCACATAGTGCTAAAAAACTTGATAGATAATGCGATAAAATACAACAAACAAAACGGATATATAAAGATAATAGCCAAAAGAGATGATAAGCTTAAAATTACGATAGAGGATTCTGGTATAGGTATAGCTAAAGAACACCTTCCTTTTATATTTGAAAGATTTTACAGTGTGTCAAAAGATAGAACTTACAAGAGCACAGGTCTTGGACTTGCCATAGTCAAACATGCTTCAAAACTCTTGAAGATAAACATAGATGTATCGTCCATGTTAAATGTAGGTACTACTTTTACACTTACATTTTTAGAATCCTAAAGCTTGTTTTAAGGCTTTTAGGGTAATCTGAATTTCAGCTGGTTTACTTTTAGTACCATATTCGCTTATAGCTTCTATTTTATAAACGGTGAAGCCTTTTGGAAGCCTATCCACAAATACATTTGAACGTATGGGTCTTTTCGTTAAAAGCTCTCCATTTTTATAAACAAGGTATCCTATAGTATAACCACTATCTTCGTTTGGTTCCCAATATAGATATATCTTGTTGTTATAGACTGTAAAGTTGGCGTTTTGAGGTGTTTTGGGTATTGGTGGTGTTTGTTTTTTAAAGCATATATCCCTTGGATAAGATTCTACTCCGTTTTGAAGCCCTGTTATAGTATAGCAAAAAGAAGAAAAATCAGGGGGTAGTATAGCCTTTCCACCAACGGTGATACTTTCTTCAAAAGGATTAAAAGGCTTATCTATAGGATGTTTGTATAACCTAAAGCGTTTAAAACCCTTTAAGCTTAGATATATTTTAAACTTTCTATAGGCTTTTACCACAATAGGCCTTTTTTCTATAGCTGGTGGTACACAGTATAAAGAGGATGCATCTTTACCCTCTATCTCAAAGCAAAAAGAAGACTTGTCTTTTTTAAAGAAAATATTGCCCTCTTTATAAAAGCCTTTTACCTTTAATACTTCGTTTTGATAAGGTTTTATATATACATAATCTCCGATTCTCTTTACTAAAACCTTAGGTGGTTCTGGTGGCTTTGGTGGTGCTTTTATACCACAAGCACTGAGAGAAAATGCCATTGCAATACTTAGCATGATATCTCTACGAATAGTTCACCTCCAATCAAAAAACTAACACATATACCCTGAGTAATGACATCAAAATCTTTTTCTGACTGAGATACTGTCTTTATAGGATACACACTTATTTTTAAGCTTTTAGAAAACTTTAAATTTAGCTTTCCTATTTCAAAAGCCTCAAAACTAAGATTGTCTGTTTCTATCTCGTAAACATCTAAATTTAGACTATGTATTCCAAGGTTTATCTCTATATTTGAAGGATTTTCTAAAAAGTATTCTAAAACAACTTTGTCATCTTTGATTGCTATTTTCTTTTTATTTTGGGCTTTTTGGAATATTATAGTGTCGTTTTTTATATCTGCAAAATCCCAGGAGATGTCATCATAGCTAAAAAACCTCGGCCTATCATCATAAGCTATAAAATCCTTATATTTTGATATATCTTTTTTTAGCTCGTGTATAGTTTTTCCTTCGGTATTTTCTTTGTTTTCACTTATAAAGTGATAAAATTCTTTGTATCTTGAAAGGCATACGTTTAGATTGCCTATATTCTTTATAGAAAGCTCTTTGATGATACCTTTTTCTGATGCTACCACTATAAACCCTTTGCTTTTTAATTTTATCTCAATTTCACCATCAAAATCTATGTCCTCTTTAATAAGCTCGCAAGGACTGTTTTCAAAATCTGCCTTTACGATATTGTTCCAAATGACCCTTCTTAGATGGGGAAAATATATACCCCCAAATATTCCATGCCAATATGCATCGTTGCATTGAGCTTTTAAAATACTCTCTTTGTTTGAGCTTTTCCTAGATACTTCTAACATTCTTTTATGCATATAGTTTGATTCTTGATATTTTGTAAAGAAGTTTTTCCAGATACCACCTTTTATAAATTTATCAAAATCTTTGCAATGTTCTTTAGCCTCTTGGTAGTCTATAGCATCTTCATAGTTTAAAGCCCAATGTCCCATTTCTTCATAAGACACAGATGCTGGGTATACCAATTTTTTGTGAGATTCTTTCAAAGCTTCAACAATGGTTTTTGTTTGTATATTCTCTTTTACTAAAAGCTCATAAAACCTTTCTAACCATCTTTCTTCATAGACAGTTTTGTATGTATAGGGCCATATACCAAACTTTTCACCATCATCTATTATAATAGAAGCTTCTTGGCTTTTAATAAATTCTACAACGTTTTTCGGTTCATCAAAAGGAATTTTATATCTAAGCATCTTATCTATAGGCACAAGGTCTATTTTTTTGCCCTCATCTTCTGTAAAATAAAAACCCTCTTTAAAAGGATATCCCGCTGAAACTATGTGATAATCATCTATTATTATATATTCCATGGAAAGTTCTATTATAGTTTGTACAACTGAAGCATCCCATATTCGTTCTGTTAGCCATATACCTTTTGGTCTTTTACCAAATATATCTTCGCAAAATTTGTTTAACTTTTCTAACTGAAGTATCCTATCCTCTTTTGGTATAGATGCAAGTATTGGTTCGTAATATCCTCCTCCTATTATCTCAAGTTGATTTCTTTGTACCATCTCTGCTAGCTTTTGTATAAAACCTTTTTTATTTTTTAAAAGCCATTCTAGAAGTATACCGCTAAAGTGAGCAGAAAATTTAAAACCTTTATGTTGATAGAAGAAATCTATCAGAGGTTCATAGGCTTTTTTGTAAGCCTCTTCAAAGACATATTCAAAGTTTCCAATTGGCTGATGACAATGAACACCAAATACAAACATATTCGTTCCCCTATTTTTACCTATAATAGTAATGCATTTAATCCTATCATTACATTTATTATATATTACAAGCAGTTAAGATAACATATACAAGTTTATCCCAAAAGG
>CAZTLC010000035.1:0-9823 GCA_964614295.1 uncultured Aquificaceae bacterium
ATGACTCTACCTACTCTATCCCACATAGCCATATTTTTTTGCATAAATTACCTCCTTTAAGATTAAATATAAGAAAATTTTAAAAATGTCAATGATTTCATAATTCTACTATGATTTTTAAGATACGTCTTTTGTCACTATCTATAATTTTAAATTTTAGTTTATCAATATTGATAATTTCATTTCGTTGAGGTATTCTACCAAGATGGTAAGTTATATAACCAGATACCGTAGCATAAGGGCCTACTGGCAAGTCTATACCCACAATCCTAGAAAATTCATTTATTTCAAGTCTTCCATCCACAAGCCATTTGTTTTTCGCAATCTCTTTTAAAAGTTGGTCTTCTTTTCTTATATCATCAGACATTTGCCCCACAATTTCTTTTAAAATATCTTCCAACGTTATAATACCAAGGATAACACCTCTCTCGTCCACAACAGCACCTATATGCTCCTTTTTTCTTTTAAACTCTTGTAAAACATCCTTTAAAAAAGAAAACTCTGAAAAAAGCTGTATGGGTCTTATAGATATACCAATAGGCGTATTCGGGTCCTTATCTAATATATCAAAAGCTCTAATATAACCAAGTACATCGTTTACCGTATTTCTAAAAACTGGTAATCTTGAGTAACCACTTGATTTCATCTGATATATAGCTTGTTCTACCAAAGCTCCCTCTTCTATCATAGACACTTCATAAATAGGTCTTACTATCTCACCTGCTCTTCTTTCTTTAAAAGAGATAATATTTGACAATATAAGAGACTCAAATTTATCTACATCAAGCTCTTTTGATATGATTTTTAGTATGGTGCTTCTACTCACATGAGAATGCGGCTTGGACATGTATTTAAAAAATATATGTTTTATAGCTTTTGATAGGTAAGAAGAAAAAATAAACAAAAACCTAAGCTTATACAAAATAAATATGACAGGTAGTATAACCTTATCAGCATACTTTTGAAATATTATTTTTGGGATTATCTCGCCAAATACTATAGTTAAAATCACAAGACTTTCAGAAAAGAATATATACGTATGTTTTAAAACAGGTATATTTTTAGATATTTCAGAAAGCATTATAGTGTATAAGCTTGCAGCAAATACTATGCTTATAGTGTATCCAAAAAGTGTAAATGTCAAAAACTCTTCTTGATTTTTTAAAAATATGGATACGATATCTTTATAAGGGCTATTTGTCCTTTTTGTGATAGCTTCAAGTCTTGATTTGTTTGAAGATAATATAGCCATCTCAGAGCCAGAGAAAAAACCCTCAAGTAGTATGAAAAATATGATTCCAAATATATAACCTATAAGCTCCATCAAAAATCTCTTTTGACGGTTTTTTCTATAATCTCCATTAGTTTATCTGTTATAGGATAATAAGAAAGTTGTTGTTTTACTTCTTCTAAAAGCCTAAAAGCAAGTTCTTTTGTACGCTTTACCCCACCTTTTTCAATCACCATATCTATAATACTATCAAGCTCTTCTTGGGAAGGGTTTTGAGACAACAATATCTTTTGAAGTAATTCTTTATCTATCTCGTTAAGCACAGATATCACAGGATACGTAACTTTCCCCTCTCTTAAATCACTTCTAGAGGGTTTTCCAAGCTTTTGGCTATCTATTTCATAGTCAAGAACATCATCTATGAGCTGAAAAGCTCTGCCAAGTTTTAAACCTATATTAAAAAATCTCTCATAATCTTCATAATTTGATATCAAAGCTCCAATTCCAAAGCAAGCCCCTATAAGATATGCTGTTTTACCGTCTATTATATTAAAATAGGTTTTCTCATCTACAATAGAACCTATATTTTTTAACTCCAAAAGCTGACCTTCTGCCATATTCATAACAGCTTTTGATAATATGTCTATCATCTTTTGAGTACCATAATTAGCGTATAAGAAAAGAGATTTGGCATAAAGGTAATCTCCGGTGAGCACAGCTACTTCCGTACCGAAAAGTTTATTTACCGATGGCTTCCCCCTTCTTGAATCTGCTTTATCCACCACATCATCATGAAGAAGAGAGGCTATGTGTATATACTCTATGCCACATCCAAGAAGTATAGCCTTTTCTGTGTCTCCTCCAAGACTTTGGGTCAGATACACCACCAAAAGCGGTCTAATTCTTTTTCCACCAGCTTCTATTATAGAGTTTCCTGCTTTTAATATGGTATCCACAGAGCTGTCCAAATGTTTGCTAAGGGTTTCCTCTATCCTCTGCCTTACATCCTCAAAGTTATCAGTTTTAAACATACTGTTTATTAGTTTATCATATTTTCACAAATAAGAAATTTTTACCAAAAGCTCAAAACAGATTGTTCACCAATGCACCAACGCTTCCAATAAGCTCTTCTATATTTTTCACAAGTAAAATATTTGGCATATCTTCTAAATGTTTCTGATATTTTGTTATACATGGTATATTTGATTTTAAAGCTTTTAAACAAACAAAAGGAAAACGCTGGAAGTTATCAAACCCATCAAGATAGATTACAATCTTAGATTTTTCAATAAAATCATCAAAATTTTCTTCTTTTGTAATAAGAATATCTGGCATATATCTACTGTTTGCTATATGCTCCATCGCAAGTTCTTTTAAAAACTTTGGCTCTCCAAAGTTAAGCATGCCCACATGCAAAATGTTTCTTTTAAATCTAAAAGCTAAGTTTTTGAGCTCTTGAGCTATAAAGTAGTTTAGACCAGCGCTGTGATTTATAAGGTCTTTATAAAAGTCCAAAAACTCTATATCTTCATAGTATAAGTCCTTTTTGCCAAGCTTTTCTTTTAAAAAATCCAGTATAAGTCTTTGAATACTTTTAGAAAACCCGTTTACATAAGAGCTATAAAACTCTTCCACATCAAATTCTGTCTTGTTGATAGGAAGATAAGTAGAAGAGGATACTATAAGAAGGTCTATGGTCTTTTCCTGATTCTTTGATATAAATTGTAAGTCTTTTATATCTATATCAAAATATGTTAAGTTTTTATGCTTTTTACCAAGTATATCAAAAACCCCTTTGTGGGTAGTGTGAAAGTTTATACTTGGGTAATCTCTTAAAAATCCCTTTACGGTATTTAAATAATCATAATCAGAAAATGGATTTTTATCCAACAAAATATTTATATCCAATCCAAATAAAATATTTTTCAAAAAGTTTTGGTCTTGTTTGAAATAATCTATAAAAGAATCTCCTATAAACCAGATGCTTTCAAACTCTGTCTTTTCCTCTAAGACTTTTGATGTAAGGTGCTTATCAAATATATCCCTATCAAAAGCCCCAAACTCTAAAACAACAGCATTTTTGATAGTAGTTTTTATGTAGTTTTTTAGATAATAAGAGAGATTCTTATCCATCACGCAAAGGGTTTTAACACTAGAAGATGTATCTATTGATATATAAATATCTGGTTTTATATAGGTTTTTTCTATAAAAGAGTAAAATCTTGTATTGTTTTCATATCTATCCTCATACTTTAGATTTGTTAAAGCATAGATATAAGGATAGGCATTTTCTTCTACTAAAAGCTTAAAAGCTTGATTGTGGGGCGGTATCTGCTTAAAGATAGAATGCTCTCCAAAGGTGTTTATAAAATCAGGTGGGTTAGGGGATAAACCCATTATATAAAAGCCTTTAAAATCTTTTAACATATCGTAAGAGCATTCGTTTATAAACCTATCAAAGGGCGGTTGATACAAATCTTGACCTTTTTGAAATACATTTTTAAGCCTTTCTTTATTTAATACAAAAGAAAAGAATATAGAATCTTTCTTTAGCTTTTTAGAGAGCTTTTTGATGTGCTCTTTATAATCAAAGGATTCTTCAGAAGAAATAGATATGTCTATCACCAAAGCATTATCTGGCACATTTAAAATATCGTAATCTATGAGGTTTGATGTTATACCAAGATATTGTAAAAGTCTTTTGAAACGCTCATTTTCTACATAGACAAAAGAAGGTGATAAAGCATTTACAAACAAAGAAGATGCTAATGTTTCATATCCTCTTACTATAAGAACTGGTTTTAGGCTTTTAAAAGGGATAGATTTTTCAAAAAGAGCGTTTATTATAAAACTCATTATACTCTTTAGATGAGGAACGCTAAAAAGAAAATTCAAACCAGATTCATAGTAAAAATTTATAGGAATGGTAGATAACATATTAAAAATTAGTTTCGTAGCTTTATCTTCCAACGCATATTCTAACTCTATATCCTTTAAAAGGTTTGAATAGCTTTTGTTAGATTCTTTTTTTATAGCTTTTAAAAGCTCTAAAAAGGAGCTTATCAAAGAGTAAGAGTTTAGATTTGAAAAACAAGGAGAAAGGTTTGTTTGTTTTACAATAGCTTCTGGACATCTAACCGATACATGAAGATGACAAGGGCTTGAGCATACCTGTCCTTTGTAGTTCATCTCCAGAGCTTTTATATTGGAAAGTCCATAATCGTAGATATTTTTAAAACTACCTGGACCAAGGATGACAAGGGTGGGTGTTTTAGTATATGCTGATATATGAGGAAGCACAGTCTCCACCGATATGAGAAAATCAAGATTCTTAACATAAGGAGGAAGACAGTCTACACCTTTTATATTAGAAGATATATCTATAGCTTTTGGTAGATATTTTGGTATCTCTTTAGCATAATCGCTATGCTGAGAAGGATAAGAGTAAACTATGGTAAAAAACTTTTGTAAAGGATTTATAGCATTGCAAAATATATCTACAGGTGGTATACGATGAAAAGAAGAGGCTGAAAAATGAAAACCCAATATGGGTTTTTTATATATTTTCCTATACTCATCAAAAAGAGCTTTTAGTTTTTTATCTTTTTCTTCATCTATATAAACATAGGGTATAAGAGAATGTTTGTCTTGGGGTACTTCAAAACCAAAAAGTTTGAAATAGTAAGATGCCACAAGATTGTTGTCAAACATAGGAGAGCCTACAAGCATATAAAGGTCTAGGACAACATCAAAGGACTTTACAAAAGAAAGCTCCAAAGGAGAGTAAACAAACTCATCCACATAAGGACAATCTTTCAATAGATTAAAATACTCTTTGGTTTCAAGTGTTATATGTATATTTTTAAAACGCTCTTTTAAATATCTTAAAAAGGGAGTGAGCATAAGCCCATCCCCAAGAGCTTGCATAGAAAGTATAAGGATTTTTTTATTTTCAAAATCGTTGTTTTTATCAAAAACAGTTTTTAAACTATCTACATACTCTATCGGGAAACCAGCTTTTACATAGGACTCATAAACATCATTTGGTAGCACATAAAGTTTATCTGGTAAAAAAGACCTTTTAAAATCATCTACATATAGCTCTTTGGATACTTTTACTATAACACTCATAAAGATTATCTTAAAGCATTCAAAACAGAAGGACTCAAATCAACGATACCAGCCTTTAGTTTTTCCATATAAACATCAAGCTTATTTTTACCAAGATTTTCTCTTCTTATATGGTCTTCTATCTCATAGGAAGAAGGTTTATCTTTCCTTATCCATTCTTTTGTATTTACATCTGGATACATATATTCATAAATAGGGGTAAGCCCCGCATAGCCTGTAAAATTGCACTTTGGACATCCAGCTTCGTTTCTTACTTTTATATTAAAATCTTGGCTTATAAAATCCCTAAACTCTTCCTTGTTTATATATGGCAATGTCCTTAAGGTAATATCTGTTATAGTCCTTGAAGCATCTTTTATGGGCATCTCTATGGAACAATATGGACATACACTTTTTACCAACACCTGATTTATACTTAAAATAAGCATCCTCACAGAGCTTTCATAATCCACATGAAAAATAGAGCTAACCGCATCATAAAACACAAAAGCTGAGTTTATATGAAGGGTTGTAAAAACCAACTGTCCTGCAAAAGCAAGCTCCTCTATGGCTTTAGAAAGTTCTGGTTCATTTCTCCACTCACCTATAAACACTATGTCTGGGTCAGCTCTTTTAAAAGCTTTGGTAAAATCCACAAACGTTGATTTCAACTCTTCTACCTGAGCTTCAAATATTTGAAACTGTGTAATATTTTTGTTTATAATCTGATACTCCACAGGGTCTTCTACTGTAAGGACGTTTTTATCTTGGATAGTAGATAGCATACTGGCTATCGCCATGCTTTTACCAGAGTTTGTGATACCGCTTATTACTATAAGTCCGCCTTTTCTACTTATGGCATCTTGCAAAATCTTTATATCCTCTTCCAAATAGCCAAGTCTTGAAAGATTACCTTGAATACCTCTTTTTCTTAGAAGCCTCCCCACCACCATCTCATCTTCTAAGTTTGGCATCGGAGCAAACACGAGCCTTACATCTGTGGATAAATCTTCATAGGAAATCCTGGCATCTTGAACCTGAGAAGATATTGATGGGTTAAAAGAGCCTTTTGTATATCTTGAAGCCTGGGTTTTCAAGCTTCTTATGAGTTGAATGCCTTGAGTCTTTGGCATAGTCATATTTGGCATCATTACAAAATCTTTGTTTATTCTAAAAAACACATAATAAAAGTTATCCTTTGGTTTTATGTGAAGGTCAGAGGCGTTTCTTACAAGAGCAGCCTTTACTATGTCTTTAAAATCCGTTATCATCTGTGCTTCTTGAGATATAGCTGCATAATCTCTTTTTATAGCCTCAAACTTTGAGATGGAAACAAGATAGTTTTTCTTATCCTTTGTATACATAGGGACAAAAGTGATTATCCCTTCATCAGCTATAATTTTATCGGTTTCTATGATTTTTATAGTAAAATTTACATTGTATCCATCTTCTGGCTCTAAAGCATAATCTTTTGCAATCTCAATAAAGAGTTTTACCTGTTCTTGAAAGGTTATAAAACCAAGGATGTTGAGTACCTTCAAATCATGTTCCCCAAGCTCCCTTCTTTTTTGTAAAAATATCTCATATCTATCTTTTAAAATGCCTTTTACTCTCTCAAGAAAATCCCTATATATAAACTTATGAAGCTGAGGTCCATATTCTTCGTAATACTTCGCTTTAGATTCTTCGGTGTCTGGTAATCCCTTTGTTTGCAAATATTCTTTATACTTCATGAAATCTATTATAATATATTTTATGGAAGATATTAAAAGCCCTATACAAAAACCTGTGGGCATGGTGGTAAAAACAACCTCGCCTCTTTTTTTTGAAGTACTTTTAGAAGAAAATGTTTTTGTGCAATTAGATGATGTACTTATGTGTAAGTCAAAAGTTAAAAACGATGATAAAGATATAGAGATAAGCTTTTATGGAGTTGTGGTAGAGCTAACAAAAAGCTTAGAAGGGGTAGCAACCCTATATCAAGAACTAAAGGCAAAAGAGGGTATAGTACCAGTGCATCCTACATACATTGCAAAGGTAAATGTAAACCGTATAGAACCTCAATACTACATACCACCAAAACCAGGAGACGAGGTGTTTAAAGCTTTTAATGAAGATAGAGAGAAAGGACTTTTCTTTGATGCGATGGAGACAAAGATACCTGCAGGCCTTTCCCAAGATGGACTTCCGATATATATAAATTATAATTTTATAAACGGAAAAGATGGAGCCCACATATCTATAAGCGGTATGTCTGGGGTAGCCACTAAAACCTCTTATTCTTTGTTTTTAATAAACTCTATCATACAAAAAGCCAAAGATAAACCAAGATTTGTAATATTTAATGTAAAAGGAAAGGATTTATTATTTTTAGACAAAGAAAATGTAAGGTTTAAAGAAGAGGATAGAAAGAAGTTTGAACTTATGGGCTTAGAACCAAAACCTTTCAAAGATGTAGCTTTTTACTGTCCACCTGAGAAAAAGGACGGAAGCGTTCCAATGGGAGGTGCAAGATACGATGTAAGTTTGTATGGGTTTAGTATGAAAGATTTTGCCTCAGAAAGGCTTTTAAAATACATGTTTGCAGAAAACGAACAAGAGATATCAAATCTAAACTTTGTAATAGATAAAGTTGCAAGTAGGCTAAGCGAGCTATCAAAAGAAGCAAACATCCTTATAGATGATAAAGCAGGAAAAGAGATAAGAGATTTAGAAAGTTTATACGAGCTTTTACAAGAAGTATATGAAAATCAAAAGGATGATAAGGAACGCTATTACGCTTGGTTTGGTAAAAATACAAGCTCTCAGAGCATTGAAGCGTTTTTAAGAAGATTTCATTTTGGTATAAGACATATAAACTCTCTTATAAAAGAAGAAAACTCTAATCATATATCAAATATTATCAAAAACATAACAAACGAAATGCGCACTCTAAACGTGATAGATATAAGTGAGCTTCACAGCGTGGGTAAAATGTTTGTGGTGGGAGCTATACTTGATAAAATCTTTAGACAAAGAGAAGAAAGCGGTGTTTCAGAACCTAAAATTTTTGTGCTTTTAGACGAATTAAATAAATACGCTCCAAGAGAAGGATGGAGCCCTATAAAGGATACTTTGCTTGATATAGCAGAAAGGGGTAGAAGCTTGGGCGTAATACTAATAGGTGCTCAGCAAACCGCCAGTGAAGTAGAAAAGCGCATAGTAGCAAACAGCGCTATAAAAGTGGTGGGAAGGCTTGATAGTGCTGAGCTTTCCAGTGAAGAGTATGGTTTTCTCTCTAAAAGCTTAAAACAACGGGTAAGTATGCTTAAAAAAGGTTCAATGGTAGTCTATCAGCCAGATATACCAACACCTACAATGGTAAACGTACCTATGCCCCCATGGGCTACCAGAAAAGAGGAGGTAAAAGATGAAAAAGGTGAAAAAGTTCTTGCCGATATTGATAATATTTTTAGTTAGTTTAATAAGCTTCTCTTATGCATCAATAATAGATGTAAGAAAAGGCGTATATGAAGATAAGGTAAGATACGTATTTGACGTAAAAGATGTAAACACCTACAAAGTCCATCAAGAAGGAAGAAGCATCATAATAGAAATAGGAGATAGAAAAATCATATATACTATGCCGTATACCCCTTCTTCGGTAAAAAGTTTTATGCTTCAAAATCCAGAAAGGATAGTGATAGATATATATAAACCCATAAAACCAAAAGAAGACAGCATATTAAACATAATATCTCCTAGATATGCTTATCTTTTAAAAGATAAATCAACACCAAAAAACACAACATACAATAATAACCAAGACCCTCTTAGCGTAGTGGATAAAAAATACTTAGAAGCTATAGAAAATTACTCTCCATCTTCCAAACCTTATAAATATATTCCGCATCCACCAGGAGTAAAGGTGGTGGTAATAGACCCAGGGCATGGGGGGAAAGACTCAGGTGCTATAGGTATAGGCGGAGTAGAGGAAAAGAATATAGTACTGGCGATAGGTAAAAAGCTTGATTTCTTTCTAAAGCATGACCCAAGATTTAAAGTTATTATGACAAGGGATAGCGATGTATTTATACCACTCCAACAAAGAGCTAGGATAGCCATAGAAAATAGAGCAGATTTGTTTATAAGTATACACTGTAATATGGCGCCTGGCCACATTACATGGCCTCATGGCACCAACATATACTTTTTATCAACCCCGGGCATTGATATGAAATACAATGAATTGGTAAACAACGAAGCCTTTGCCCATCTTGTATTTGGTAACGCTATATATGAACCTAGCATAAGCGCAAGAAAAGTACTAGCCAGGCTTGCTTTGGATGTGACAAAAAATCAAAGCTTTGTGTTTGCCAAAGATTTAGCCTATACATTGGACACAGAACTTCACAAACATGTAAGTATACACAACATCCATAGAAGAAACTTCGTAGTGCTAAGAACCCCAGGTATACCATCCGTCTTGGTAGAAACTGGTTT
>CAZTLC010000036.1:0-9400 GCA_964614295.1 uncultured Aquificaceae bacterium
ATAAACCTCGTGCAAAATCTTGATTTCTTTTATAAATTTTGATATAATATCTATTCTCATGGGGTGTAGCTCAACTGGCAGAGCATCGGATTTTGGATCCGAGGGTTCCTGGTTCGAATCCAGGCACCCCAGCTTCATTTTTAATATTTAGGAGGATGTAGCTCAGTTGGCAGAGCGAGGGATTGTGGATCCCTAAGCCGCGGGTTCGACCCCCGTCATCCTCCCTTAAGCTTTATGAATGATACTATTGTAGCTCCTGCGACTCCAGTTTTAAAATCGGCTATATCTGTTGTAAGATTATCGGGTCCACACTGTAAGGATATTGCTAAGAGATTTCTATGTCTTCAAGACCCAAAACCAAGGCATGCTTACCATAAAGCGTTTTATGTAAACGATAAAGAGTTGGATGATATTGTAGCTATTTATTACAAAGCTCCTCATTCTTATACTGGGGAAGATATGCTTGAGATTTTTTTCCATGGAAACCCTATTATCATAGAAAAAGCTGTAGAAACTTTAGTTAATTATGGGTGTTCTTTTGCATCGCCTGGAGAGTTTACAAAGAGAGCTTTTTTAAATGGTAAGATGACCCTTGATGAAGCTTCTAGTGTTGAGCTTTTAATAAACGCTACCACCGAAAAAGCCATAGAAAATGCTTTAGATATATTAAGGGGAAAATTTTCTTCTTTTATTGAAGGACTAAGAAAAGATTTTATAAGGATAATAGCCAATATAGAGGCAGATATAGAGTTTGGCTATGAAGATATAGAGCCTCTTAGCGTAGATGAGGTAAAAGAAGAGTTAAAAGAGCTTGTAAATAAGCTTCAAGATTTTCACAGCAAGCTAAGAGAGCAGTCTTTTTTGTATGACGGTATCAAAATAGCTATAGTGGGTAAACCAAACGTGGGAAAGTCCTCTTTGTTTAATGCGCTTTTACAAAAAAGAAGGTCCATAGTCTCTGATATACCAGGTACCACCAGGGATTATGTGGAAGATAGGCTTGAGATAAATGGATTTCCAATAAAGCTTGTGGATACTGCAGGTATTAGAAAAACCGATGACCCTATAGAAAAAGAAGGCATCAATATAGCCTTAGAGCACATAAAAGAAGCCCATGTGATACTTTTTATGGTGGATGGTTCTAAAGAATTAGATGATGAGGATTATTTTATCTATGATATTGTTAAAAGCCTAAATACGATAGTAGTTTTGAATAAGAGTGATTTGGGTATAGATAGCAAAACTCTTGATTTTTTTGAAAATGATGCTATAATTATTTCTATAAGAAATCAAGAGAATTTGGAATATTTGAAAAATAAAATTTTACATATGGTGAATTTAGCTGAGGATGGTATTTATGTTTCAAAAAGAAATAGGTTTTTGGTAGCAAAAGCTTTAGAATCTTTGAAGGAAGCTTTAGTGCAAGACAAAACAGAAGTTATAATGCTTTATATAAGGGAGGCTTTAAATTATCTTGAGGAGATACTTGGGCTTATCACCGATGAAAACGTTTTGGATGAGATATTTTCTACATTTTGCATTGGAAAATAAACCTTTTAAATGTGGCCATAAGCGGGTGCTGGAAGGCCATAAAACCCGCTATACAAATACCAGCGTTTAATTAGATGGGATTGATATATGGAACAAGAGATTAACACAAAAGAACTTTCTTTAGAAGAACTCAAAAAGATGACGATGACCGAGTTACAAAAGCTCGGTAAAGAGTTTGATTTAAAAAGAATTACCGGCATAAGAAAAGAGGAGCTTATAGAGGATATACTTGAAGCTTACGGTAAAACAAAAGGTTTGAGGTTTGTAAGGGGCGTGCTAGAGGTTTTGCAAGATGGTTATGGATTTTTGAGAAACTCTTCCAACAACTACATGCCAAACCCTGATGATATATACGTTTCACCTTCTCAGATTAAAAAGCTCTATCTGAAAACCGGTGACACCATAATAGGCTTTTCAAGACCACCAAAAGACAATGAAAAGTATTATGCTTTGATAAAAACTGAAGCGGTAAACGGCTTACCCATAGGTTCTTTGGAGTTAAGGAGTAGGGTATCTTTTGATAAGCTTATACCCTATCATCCTACAGAGCGTTTTAATATAGAGTATGACCCTTCTGATTATGCCACAAGGGTATTAAGTCTTGTAAGCCCTATAGGTAAAGGTCAGAGAGGCCTTATAGTGGCACCGCCAAAAGCTGGTAAAACAGTAATCCTTCAGCGCTTATCAAAGGCTATTCTCACAAATCATCCAGAGGTTTATCTGATAATCCTTCTGATAGATGAAAGGCCGGAAGAAGTGACAGAGATGAAGCGTATAGTGATGTCAAGTGCCGATAAGGCTGACCATGAACCAGAGGTGATAGCCTCTACCTTTGATGAACCACCAGAAAGACATATGCAGGTGGCAGAGCTTGTCATAGAAAAAGCCAAAAGATTGGTGGAGCTTGGAAACGATGTGGTGATACTCCTTGATTCTATGACGAGATTTGCAAGAGCTTCTAATGCCGTTACGCCGCCCACTGGTAGAGTGTTGTCTGGTGGTATAGAAGCCACAGCTTTACAAAGACCTAAGAAGTTTTTTGGTGCTGCAAGAAATATAGAGGATGGTGGAAGCCTTACCATAATAGCCACAGCTTTGATAGAGACTGGTTCTCGTATGGATGACGTTATATACGAGGAGTTTAAAGGTACAGGTAATATGGAAGTCCATCTTGATAGAAAGCTTACCGAGAAGCGTATATTCCCAGCTATAAATATAAGCAAATCTGGCACTAGAAAAGAAGAACTCCTTCTATCAGATTGGGAGCTACAGCGCTTATGGGTGCTTAGGAAGTTCTTCTCAACTATGGATGAAGTAGAAGCTATGGAGTTTTTACTTGACAAGCTTAAAAAGTTTAAGACAAATCAAGAGTTTTTAAAAGCGATGAACGCTTAATAAGGATTTAAATGAAAACAAGAGACGATATAAGAAATGTAGCCATTATAGCTCATGTTGACCATGGTAAAACCACGCTTGTAGATGCTCTTTTAAAACAAAGCGGAACTTTTAGACAAAATGAAGAGGTGCAAGAACGTGTTTTAGATAGCAATGCCCTTGAAAGAGAAAGAGGTATCACGATTTTAGCAAAAAATACCTCTGTTAATTATAAAGGTATCAAAATAAACATAGTAGATACACCAGGACACGCTGATTTTGGCGGTGAAGTAGAGCGAGTTTTAAATATGGTGGATGGGGTAATCCTTCTTGTGGATGCTGCAGAAGGACCACTTCCTCAGACGAGGTTTGTGCTTAGAAAGGCATTGGAGGCAAACCTTACCCCTATAGTGGTTATAAATAAAATAGACAGGCAAGATGCAAGGCCAAATGAAGTCCTAAACGAGATATACGACCTTTTCATAGATTTGGATGCCACCGAAGAACAGCTTGATTTTCCAGTGCTGTATGCGGTAGCCAAAAAAGGTATAGCAAAAACATCCTTAGAACAAGAATCAAACAGCTTAGAGCCTTTATTTGAAGCCATAGTAAATACTATACCAGCCCCAAAATACGATGAGAACCAGGTTTTACAGCTTTTAGTAGCATCCTTAGATTACGATAATTTTTTAGGAAGACTTGCCATAGGAAGGATTCAAAACGGATACCTTCGCCAAAATCAGCAAGTTTCAATAGTATCCCCTGAAGAGGGTATCGTTAAAACAGGTTTTATAAAAGCCATATACACCATAGAAGGCCTTAAAAGGGTTGAAACTAAGGAAGCTTTTGCTGGAGAGATTGTGGCAGTTGCTGGTTTTGATGATATAAATATAGGACAGACTATATCCGATGCCGAAAACCCAACACCTTTACCATCAATAAAAGTTGAAGAACCCACCATATTCATGACATTTTCCGTAAATGATTCTCCTTTTGCTGGAAAATCTGGTAAATATGTTACTTCAAGACACTTAAGGGATAGGCTATACAAAGAGACGCTCATGAACGTTGCCATAAAAGTTAAAGATACAGACTCTACGGATTCTTTTTTGGTGATGGGAAGAGGGGAGCTTCAGATGGCAATATTGGTAGAGACCATGAGAAGAGAAGGTTATGAGTTTCAAGTATCCAAACCAGACGTTGTTACCATAGAAAAAGACGGTAAGACGTTAGAACCTATAGAAAGGGTTATTTTAGATATACCTGAAGAATATGTTGGTATTGTATCTCAAAAGCTTGGGTCTAGGAAAGGACGCATGGTCAATATGATAAATCATGGTTTTGGTAGGGTGAGACTTGAGTTTATCATACCCTCTAGAGGGCTTATAGGCTATAGGTCAGAGTTTAAAACAGATACCAGAGGAGAGGGCCTTATAAATACAGTGCTTGAAGGCTATGAGGTTTGGCAAGGTGATATTAAAAGCCGAATAAACGGCGCTATAGTGGCTGATAGAAAAGGAGTAGCCACACCTTACGCTTTGTTGGGACTTGAAGATAGGGGCATATTTTTCATAGAACCTGGTACAGAAGTCTATGAAGGTATGGTTATAGGAGAGCACAACAAAGACAACGACTTATATGTAAATATTACAAAAGAAAAGAAGCTTACAAACAACAGAGCTGCTGCTGCAGAAGAGTATGTGAGACTTACCCCTCCTAGGAAGATGAACTTTGAGCAGGCTATGGAATGGATTACCCAAGATGAGCTTATAGAAGTTAGCCCAGATGCCATAAGGATAAGAAAGAAGAAAAAGTGATAAAGGTAGCCATCACCGGAAATTTTGGCGTAGGTAAGTCTTTTGTATCTTCTTTATTCAAAGAACTCGGTGCATGTGTTTACGATGCAGATGCTATCATACATGAGCTTTACGATAAAGATGAAAAACTAAAAAAAGAGGTTGTTGGGCTTTTAGGAGAAAATATATTACAAGATGGAAAGATAGATAGGAAAAAAGTTGCCAGCATAGTATTTAGTGACAAGGAAAAGCTTTTTGCTTTAGAAAAGATAGTGCATAGAGCTTTATATGAATATTTGGATAGTTTGTTAAAACATATTGATTGTGATATCTTTGTTTTGGAAGCGTCTTTGGTAGTGGAAAATGGCACCTACAAAGATTATGATATTATTATAGTAGTTTATGCGGATAAAGAGATAGCCAAAGAACGTCTTATAAAAAAGGGATATACAGAGAAAGAGATAGAAAAGAGATTGTCAAGACAAATGCCTATAGAAGAAAAGATAAAGTACGGAGATTTTATAGTGGATAATTCAAACGGCAGAGAATATACCATAAAGCAAGTAAAAGACATATACAACAAGATTATGTATGCTAAAATATTAGGTATGAAATGGAAAGAGCACTTAGATAAGTTAAAAAGATTGGAGGAGTTTATAAGTAGTCATTTTGACCAGGTGGAAACCATAGTTGAACTTTGCATGCCTGGTAATGATTGTTGTCCGAAGTGCGATAAACCTTTTGTTTTGGTAAAGTTTTGCTTAGAGGACAACAAATGCCATGAAAGAAAGATAGAACTTTTTGACCATTATCTTGACCTTCCTGACCAGGAGCTGTTTGACCAAATAGTCCACTATGTGGAAGATTTTATGATGGAAATAGAACAATCAGAGTACGGTGGTGGCTGACGATGATAAGGCTTGCTATAATAGGGGTTGGAAACTGCGCAAGTGCTCTTATCCAGGGTATATTTTACTATAAGAACCGTGATTTAAAAGATGCAAGCGGTCTCATGTACGAAGATATAGGCGGTTATAAACCCTATGATATAGAGGTGGTAGCTGCCTGGGATATAGATAAAAGAAAAGTAGGAAAAGATGTATCAGAAGCTATATACGAAAAACCAAACTGCACAACTATCTTTGAGCCAAACGTACCAAAATTAAATTGTAAAGTAAGGATGGGCAGAGTCTTAGATGGTGTTGCTGAGCACATGTCAAGCTATCCAGAAGATTTGACTTTCTTGAAAGCAGATGAAAAAGAAGATGATATGGATACTATCGTGAGTGTTTTGAAAGATACTAAAGCGGATGTATTGATAAACTATGTACCAGTAGGTTCTGAACAAGCGGCAAGGTTTTATGCTGAGTGCGCCCTTAAGGCTGGGGTGGCATTTATAAACGCTATGCCTACTTTTATAGTATCTGATAATGCTTGGGCTCACCGTTTTAAAGAAGCTGGGATTCCTGTGGTGGGAGATGATATAAAATCTCAGCTTGGAGCCACTATATTCCATAGAGCTATAACACAGCTCTTTAAAGATAGAGGTGTCAAGATAGATAGGACTTATCAGCTAAACGTGGGTGGTAATACAGATTTTCTAAACATGCTAGAAAGAAAAAGGCTTGATACCAAAAAAGAATCTAAGACAAAAGCGGTAAGCTCTCTGATAGATTATGATTTGGGCTATGGTAATATACATATAGGTCCTTCCGATTGGGTGCCTTGGTTAAAAGATAGAAAAATAGCCTATGTAAGAGTAGAAGGTAGGCTCTTCGGAGATGTTCCGATGCACGTAGAAGCAAGATTAGACGTGGAAGATTCTCCAAATAGCGCTGGTTCTGCTATAGATGCTATAAGGTGTGCAAAGCTGGCAAAAGATAGAGGTATTGCCGGTCCTCTTTATTCTATAAGCGCTTATACGATGAAACATCCCCCTATCCAGTACCCAGACTATAAAGCCAAGGAGCTTGTGAACAAATTTATCGCTGGAGAGATAGATAGCTAATTGATATTAGAGCTTTCAAAGAGGCTTCTAATAGATGGTATAGACCTCCCAGAAAACGCAGTTTGGTTTCACACTGCAAGCGTTGGTGAATTCAATGGTATAAGGTTTATAATAGATTATATTTCATCAAAATTTCCTGTTTTTATTACATACTTTTCTCCGAGGTCTTCTAACTTTTTTAAAAACTTAGATTATAAAGCGTTTCCCTTACCTTTGGATTTACCCTTTATATGGGATAAGTTTTTAGCTAACGTGAAACCTTGCTGTCTTATAAATGTTGAAAAAGAGTTTTGGCCTTTCTTAATAAAAGCCAAGATACCAAAACTTTTGCTAAATGCAAGAGCCCCAAAAAACTCTCTTGAAAGATATCTTTTGAGATTTTTTGACCTTATAGTGGCTAAAGATGAAGATAGTTTTAGGCTTTTAAAAGAGATAAACAAAGATACCATTTTGTGTGGAAATCTCAAGTTTTTTATAGACTTAGACTGTGATGGTATAAAAAAAGATAGTATAGTGATAGGTAGCACTCACGAAGGTGAAGAAAATATACTTATAAAAGCTATAAGATGGGTATATGAAAATACAAGTTATAATATCATCATAGCTCCAAGGCATCTAAAAAGAGTTTATGAGGTTTTAGAGCTTTTAAGAAAAAATAACATAGAAGCCAGTCTTAAAACTGAAAACAAGTCTTCAAGGGTAATGGTATTGAATACGTTGGGAGAGCTAAAAGAGTATTATAAAAGGGCTATAGTGAGTATAGTAGGAGGGTCTTTTGTAAAAGGGTATGGAGGTCATAATATAGTAGAGCCCGTAAATGCATGCTCTTATGTTTTGTATGGGCCTTACATAGACAAAATAGAGGATATAGCAAAGATTTTAGAAAAAGCTGGTGCTGGTTTTAGAGTTGATGAGTCAAACCTTTTAAAAGTTTTAATATCTTGTTTGGAAAAACCTTTAGACTCCCATAAGCTTTTAGAGCTTATCTCTTATTCTAAAATGGTAAAATCTTGCTATAAAGAGACTGTGGAGAGTTTTATTTTAGAATGCAAAAAGCTCTAATCTAAACTGAGTTTTTTCTTTAGCTCTTGGGGTATTCCTACGTTTTCTCTTAGCTGGCCGTTTCCAAATATGATAAACTTTTCTATGGTAAGCTCTCTTAAAGCCATCGGACCTCTTGCATGTATCTTGTCGGTGGATATACCCATTTCAGCACCAAGGCCAAACTCGTTGCCATCGGTAAATCTCGTGGAGGCGTTTACATAAACCGCTGCAGAATCCACCTCTTGTAAAAATCTCATAGCCTTTGTATGGTTCTCTGTGATGATGGCATCTGAGTGCTTAGAGCCGTATTTTTCTATGAAATCCATCGCCTCATCCAAGGAGTTTACCGTCTTTATAGCAAGGATTAAATCTAAAAACTCTTCATAGTAGTCTTCTTCTGTGGCTTTTTTAATCTTTTCTTTAAAAGCTTCAAACTCTTTGGTTTGCAATGCATTGTAAGTGTCTTCATCACATCTTAGTTCTACAGAGCTTTCTAACAATACCATAGCCATCTTAGGCCAAAAATCTTTTAGAAGGTTTTTGTGTATGATGAGATTTTCCACAGCGTTGCAAACGGAGGGTCTTTGGACTTTTGCATTGTATACTATATCGTAAGCTTTTCCTAAATCAGCCTCTTCGTCCACATATATGTTGCAAACACCTTTGTAGTGTTTTATAACTGGTATTTTAGCGCTATCTGACACAGCTTTTATAAGGCTTTCACCGCCTCTTGGTATCGCCACATCTACAAAGCCTTCAAGTTGTAAAAGCTCCGTTACTATTTCCCTCTCTCTTCTGTCTACGAAACAAATTGCATCTTCTAAACCTTCTACATGCTCTTTGATAGCTTGTTTGAAAAGCTCTGATAATATCTTGTTGGTATTTAGTGCCTCTTTGCCACCTCTTAATATAACGGCATTTGAAGATTTAAAACATAAGCTCGCTGCTTCTATGGTAACGTTTGGCCTTGATTCATATACTATGAATATTACCCCAAGGGGGACTCTCATCCTACCTATTTTAAGCCCATTATCCACCGTCCACATTGAGGTGATTTCACCTACTGGGTCTTTTAGCTTTGCTACGTCCTCTAAAACCTTTACCATGGAATTTATTTGTTTTTCACCAACTCTTAACCTATCTATCATGGCTTTAGAAAGACCTATAGATTGAGCAAACTCTATATCTTTTTCGTTTTCTTTTTGTATGAGTTCTTTATTTTCTATTAAAAGCCGAGATACTCTAAGAAGTACGCTGTTTTTTATGGCAGGGGTTAGACTTGAAAGCTTTGGTAATACGCTTTTTGCTTTTTTAGCTAACTCTAATGCATATTCCCTCATAAAAATATTTTATCCTATTTTTCTTTTATAAGATATACTTTGTCTTTTTCTCTTACCTTATCAAGCACTTTTAAGCCTATTATAGTGCCTTGTTGTGCCTCTTCTATTTTCTGATTTTCTATCTCCATAGATTCTACCTTTTGTCTTATTAGACCTGTGGATTTTCCTATGATATGTATAGTATCTCCTATTTTCAAAGGATGCGCTACTATTTTTATCTCTGCCACAGATGCCTTTGGATAAAATTTTAAAACATCACCCACGTAAATTTTTTCTTCTTTCGCTAT
>CAZTLC010000037.1:0-9356 GCA_964614295.1 uncultured Aquificaceae bacterium
CTGGAAGCTTCTATTAGAAACGCTTGAGTTTTTGGGTCTAGTCTTTGGGATTTTAGCATATCTCTAATCTTATTTCCTATCTCGGTAGAGCCTGGCTCTCTTAAAAGTTTTGTATTTTTTTCTTTTAAAAGCTCATAAACTATGTTTATCTGGGTAGATTTACCAGCTCCATCTATACCTTCAAAAACTACGATATAAGGCTTTTTATTCATTAAAAGTCCACATCCAAATCTGTATCCACTATATCGCTATCTACAACATCATCGTAGGTTTGTTGAGTAAGCATAGCCGATTTTTCCGAAAGCTGATAGAATGATGCATAATCGCTTACAAAAGCAAGCTTTATAATGCCAGTAGGTCCTTGTCTTTGTTTTGCAATGATAACCTCCACAAGCCCCTTCTCTTCTGGTAGTGGGTTTTTCTTATAATATTCTGGTCTATGTAAAAATATGATAAGGTCTGCATCTTGTTCTATCTGACCAGATTCTCTTAAATCAGAAAGCTGAGGTCTTTTATCTGACCTATGCTCGGTTTGGCGAGAAAGCTGAGCCAACGCTATCACGGGTATTTTTAGCTCCTTTGCCAAAGCTTTTAGATTTCTTGATACCTCTGCCACCTCTTCCTGCCTATTACCTTTTGCTCTTATAGACCTTATAAGTTGAAGATAGTCTATGGCAATCACTTTAACATCTTTTTCCCTTACAAGTTTTCTGGCTTTTATACGAAGGTCAGATACTGTTATAGCAGGAGAGTCATCTATATATATCTTTAGTTTTGAAAGCTCTTCCTTAGAAGAAGCTAAAAGCCTTATCTCTTCCTCTGTTACCATACCAGTTCTTAATTTTTGCATATCTATTTTGCTTACCGATGATAAAAGCCTCAAGATAAGCTGTTCTTTGCTCATCTCCAATGAGAATATACCCACTGGTATATCTTTTTTTGCTATATTATGAGCCATTGAAAGCATAAAAGAGCTTTTACCCATACCTGGGCGTGCTGCTATTATAACAAGGTCTGACTCATGAAAACCTGTGGTCATCCTATCTAAATCTATAAAACCAGAGGGCACTCCCGTAACAAGCTCTTTTTTATGGGCAAATTTTTCTATTATATTTATTACTTCTTCCAGTATATCTTTTATTTCAAAATAACCTGTGTTTATGTTTTCGGAAGTGATATTTATAAGTTCGCTTTGAATAGTTTCTATGAGTATGCTTGAATCTTGTATCTGTTTGCTTTCTCTTATAATTTGAAGTCCAAGATTTATGAGTTTTCTTTGTATTGACTTTTCTTTTATTATCCTAATTATGCTTTGAAGGATTTCTAAATCTGTTACGGCTTCCAATATTAGTGATTCTAAAAACTCCTCTGAAATTTCAAAACCATCTTTGGCTATATTCTTTTTTAATATAAAATCTTTAAACAATACTCTATCCATAGCAGGCAACGAGGAGTTTTCAAAGTAATAATCCACCAAAAGCCTAAAAAGTACCTTATGAACGGGTTCAAACAAATCCTCTTCTTTCAATAGCTCTGCAACTATTGGTATATTCTCAATATCGTAGACCATAGCCCCCAAGACTGACCTTTCTGCAGATTCATCTCTTGGCAGGTCTATATCAAATACATTTAGCTTGTTGGTTAAATCACTTTGATTGTTCATTTTAAATATTTTATTATCTAATATATGTTTAGGTATTGGCTTTGGATTCAAGACTTATCATCTTTTGCTCCAATATTTTCGCATATTCTTCCAAATCATCATTTTCTTTTATGTATATCTCCTCTGTAGTCATAAGCCTTATCTTAGAAAAAGGAAGGGGTATTTGAAATCTATCCCAGGAGTTTAAACTTATACAATGAGATATATCGGCATATATGCCCACTATGGGTCTTTTAGTTTTTTGAGAAAGATATACAACACCTTGTTTTACCTTTTTTGGTGGACCAGTAGGTCCATCTACGGTGATAGCTATATTGTATCCTTGTTCTAAAATTCTTTTTATTTGGAGGAGTGCTTTTGCTCCACCTTTATCTTTGTTGTCTTTGTTGCTAGAACCCCTCACTACTCCAAAACCAAGCCCTTCTAATATATGGGCTGCTATATCACCATCTTTGTTTTGACTTGCCATGCTGTAAATGCGTTTACCCATACCATATATGGCTATAGCCAAAGCTTGGGAATGCCAGAGGGCGTATATAATAGATTTATCTTTGGAATCGTCTCTATCGCAAGTTATCTTTATAGTTTTTCTTAAAAGCCTAATAAATATTGGTAGAGATTTTATAAATCTCTGATTCATAGATTGGGGGACAAAGCCCCCATAAGAGTATTATATATCAAAGTAGAGTTCAAATTCAAGAGGATGTGGGGTAAATCTCATTCTATTTATCTCTTCCTTCTTTGTTTCAATCCACATTTGGATAAACTCTTCTTGGAACACACCACCTTTTAGCAAGAATTCATAGTCTTCTTCTAAAGCCTTCAAAGACTCTTCCAAAGAGCCTGGAAGTTGTGGTATGTTTTCCAGTTCTTCTGGCGGCAAAGAGTATATATCTTTATCAAAAGGCTCGCCTGGATTTAGCTTGTTTTCTATACCGTCTATAGCTGCCATCAATATAGCTGCAAAAGCTAAGTATGGATTTGAAGTGGGGTCTGGGAATCTAATCTCTATACGCTTTGCTTTTGGGCTTTGAGAATACATAGGTATTCTTATAGAAGCAGACCTATTTCTAGCAGAGTAAGCTAATCTTACAGGGGCTTCAAAACCAGGTACCAATCTGTGATATGAGTTTACTGTAGGATTTGTAATAGCGGCTAAAGCTGGTCCATGCTTTAATATACCACCTATAGCGTATTTACATATTTCAGAGATACCTGCATAATCAGAACCTGCAAATAGGTTTTGTCCACCTTTCCATATGGAAAAGTGTGTATGCATACCGCTACCATTGTCGTTTGGCAATACCTTTGGCATAAAGGTAGCATACTTGCCATATTTAGCAGCCACTTGTCTTACGGTGTATTTGTATTTAAAGAGGTTGTCCGCTTGTTTTACCAAAGAGTCATATCTTATATCTATTTCAGCTTGACCTGCCGTGGCCACTTCGTGGTGATGTAGTTCCACTGTTATGCCCATGTAGTTACTCATTATGGTAACCATTTCGGTTCTAAGCTCATGGGTCTTGTCAAGAGGTGGTGCTGGGAAGTACCCTCTTTTATTTGGTATCTTGTATCCAGATGATGTAAATTCCCTATTCCACCAGCCTTCTTCAGAATCTACTCTCCAAAAAGAAGAGTTTCCAGTGTTGCCAAACTCTACAGAATCAAATATGAAAAACTCAGCTTCCGGTCCAAAGTAAGATATATCACCTATGCCAGTTTGTTTAAGATACTGCTCTGCCTTTTGAGCTACATACCTTGTGTCTCTTTGGTATCTTTCTCTGGTGATAGGGTCATATATATCACAAATCATTACAATGGTCTTATTCATAAACGGGTCTACAAAACAGGTTTCTGGGTCTGGAAAAGCCAACATGTCTGATTCGTTTATAGATTGCCAACCTCTTATAGAAGAGCCGTCAAACCCTCTACCATTTTCAAAGGTATCCATGGATAGTTCATAAGAGGGGATGGTAAGGTGTTGCCACTGACCAAAGGGGTCAGAAAACCTAAGGTCTACGTACTCAATACCTTCGTTTTTGACTAGGTCCAAGACCTCTTGAGCTTTCGCTTGATTCATATATAAAACCTCCTTAATAAATTTTTCATATTAAATAGCTACCTCTCCTCTTTCCCCCGTTCTTATACGTATAACTTCTTCAACAGGTAGTATAAATATTTTACCATCTCCTACCCTTCCGGTTTGAGCAGATTTCATTATTGTATTCACCACTTTTTCCACATCTTCATCTTTTACTATTATCTCTATCTTTATCTTGGGCAAAAAGTCTATCACATATTCTGTGCCCCTATAAACTTCTGTATGGCCTTTTTGCTGACCAAATCCTCTTATTTCTATTACCGTCATACCGCCTATACCTATCTCCGTCAAAGCGTCTTTTACTTCATCCAACTTAAAAGGCTTTATAATAGCCTCTATCTTTTTCATAGATACCTCCTATCAAATATTATACCAACAAATATCTCTATACAAACCAATGTTTTCTTTGTAAAAGCCTAAAACTTTTGTTAACAATTTTGTTAACATGTTGACAAAAATCATGCCTCAGTGCCCTTCCCCTCTTGCCATCTTGAGGGCATGTTTTATAAGTCCTCCTATCATAGTGAGGTTATCTCTTACTCCACCGCTACTACCAGGTAGATTTATCACAATACAATTTTCGTTTATAATACCGCAAACTGCCCTAGACATAATGCTCTTCGGGACTTTTCTATAACCATAAACCCTCATTATCTCTTCAAAACCTACCATTTCTTTTATTATAACTTCTTTGGTAGCTTCTGGTGCTATATCCCTTTTTGAAAAACCTGTAGAACCGCTGGTTATTATAATATTTACTTTGTCTTGTAGGCTTTTAAGAAGATTTATCAGTATATCTTTATCATCTGGTATTATCTCGTAATGAAGGACTTCAGCCTTTAGAGATGTTAATATCTCTATAGCTATCTTACCGCTCTTATCTTCGTATTCTCCTCTTGAGGCCCTATCGCTTAAAACTATCACCGCAGCTTTTTCCCCTGCTAAATCTTCAAGGTAATCAGACTTCCCACCCTTTTTTGATAGCAATTTTATCTCTTTTATAACCATGCCTTTGTCTATGCCTTTGCACATATCGTATATGTTAAGAAGCATAGCACTAACTGCGTTTAGGGCTTCCATCTCATAGCCAGTCCTCGCTATACCTCTTACTGTGGCAAACACTTCTATACCATCTTCTCTTATATTTACTTCACCTTCTACAAAGTCTATATTTATAGGATGGCAAAAGGGGAGTAAATGCTGGGTATTTTTTGCCCCGTATAAGGCACAGAGCTTAGTAGCTTCTATAAGATTGCCTTTGGGAAGTTCGTTGTTTCTTATCTTCTCTAAGGTTTCTTTGTTTAATGTTATAAACCCGTAAGCTTTTGCTTCTCTTAATGTCTCTATCTTATCGCTTACATCTATAGTCTTCATACATCAGCTCCTTCAAGGACGTTTTCGCACTGGCATACAAATTGTTTTTGGGCTTTTGGTATGAAAAGCGTTAAAAACTGTTTTATCTCTTCATCTTTTTGTTTCATCATATCTATTACTTCTTTTGAGGTAAGCTTTTGGCCTTCTATACCTGCTGCTGGATTTGTTATAACGCTTATATGAAGTATGTGCATACCAGTCTCTCTTGCTAAAAATAATTCTGGGCACGCTGTCATGCCAACCATATCAGCCCCTATGTGTTTTAAAAACTCTATCTCTTTCTTTGTTTCAAACCTTGGTCCTTCGGTGCAAGCGTAAACTCCTTTTAGATAAAAATGTATTTTTAGCTCTTTTAGTATATCGCTTGCTATAGCTATCATCTCCTCGCAAAATATATCTGACATATCTGTATGCACTACCTTTTTCGCTCTTAAAAGCCTATAAAAACTACTATCTTCTTCTTCTATATCCTTTGAGTATGCACCTTCAAAAAATGTAGATACTCTGGATTTGGTAAAATCTAAAACATCCGAGGTTATAACTATATCACCGCTTTTAAAAAGTGTATTTATACCCCCAGTGGCTCCTATGCTGATTAATTTTCTCACACCTATTTTGTAGAGGGCATATATATTTGCCCTGTAATTTACAAGGTGAGGTGGTATAGAATGATTTATACCGTGTCTTGACAAAAAAGCAACGCCATTTTTTAAAAAAATCTTAGAGGAAGGCTTTCCAAAAGGCGTGTCTATGTCTATCTCTTCTACATTATCAAATATCTTGTATAAACCACTTCCACCTATAATTCCAAGTAAAGCCCTACTCTCTCGGTGCATAAAAATATCATATCATACCGAGGAATATTTTGTTTAAGCTTCTAAATCAGATAGTCTTTTTATCTCATAACCTTGTTTTAAAGAATACTCTATAACATCTCTTAAAGTAAGGTCATCTGGATATTTAAAGTGCATAAGCACTTTGGTTTTGGTGGGTTTTCCAAGCCTCATAGATAGCTCTTCCATGTGCTCCATATATATTCTAAATTTATCAAAGGGTTGTATCGGGCTTTTATAAACACCAAAACGAGGTCTATGATAAAAGGATAAATCTAAGTCCCACCAAGCTATGTCCCAACCATGGGCTTTGATAAGGGATTCAATGTATCTTTTATTCATGTAGTTACCTACATCTCCGTAAGGATATCTAAAATGCTTTATGCTATTGAAGTTTTCGCTTCCAAGCTTATCTATAAAAGTTTTTGCATATAGGCTAAAATCCTCGTTTATCGTTGATATTGTTTCTCTTGAGAAAAAGTTGTGATAATAGGTATGACATCCTAACTCGTGGCCATTCTCTATGGCGTTTATCCAAGGTTTGGGGTCTTCCTCTATTACCCTTCCTATGATAAAGAAGTTTGCTGGTACTCCATAGTGATTTACTATGTTTACCATCTTTTCTCTATCAAACCATCCATCGTCTATGGTAAGAGCTATCTGTGGTTTTACCTTTTGTGGTTTCTTAGTTTCTAACTTTATAGGCGATATATTATTTCCAAAAGCACTACCAATACCAACACCTGCTAACCCTACCAACGCTGTCTTTAAAAACTCTCTTCTTTCCATAAAATCTCCTTTTTTAGTATTTATATCTATTATATGAAATAATTATAAAATTTGTATAAAATTTACGATGAGGTTGTTTTTTGGCTTTTATTTTGGTCTTGATTGATGTTTTCTCTTATGGTTATAAACTTGTTGTAGCGTAAATCTATTATCTTGTTGGCAATGTAGTTTGGTCCTTGAGATAAGATTATATTTAGCCTTTCCAGTAGTTGTTTTTTATCATACTTGTTTGAAAGTGGCAATATGAGTTCTCCGTTTATATCCTTTATGTCTACAAATATACCACTGTTGGTGATAAATATATTCTTGTTCTTAAAATGTTTTAAATACTCTGAAATGGGCTTTAACCAAAGTTTTACCTCTTCTTGAGTCTTTTCTATATCTGGTGTGTATATGATGGTAAGCCCTTTGGTGTTAAAATATTTTTTATCAAACAAATCACCTTTATCGTCCATAAGATAGCTTTTATTTTGATTTACCACTACAGCTATAGGTTTCCTCTCTTTTATATAAACATCCACCACTACACCGTTATCAAATATACCTTTAAAATCTTTACTGACAGCCACAGAAGCTACCGCATTGCCGGTAAGCTTCTCTAGTTTATCTTTTATACCAGAGGCGTTCATAAAAAGCCAGTTCCTTTTGTAAGCCCCTATGGCATCGGCTACTACCTTGGGGGGTATACTTTGGTCTCCGTAAACGTTTACAGCTTTTGCTTTAAAAAAGCTTATACTATCTATCAAAAACGGCGCAAAGAAGCTAAACAGTCCAAAGAGCATGAGCCATACAAAGGGTAAAGATTGTTTTACCAAACTCCATTTTGAAACTTTCTCTTTTCGCTTGCCCCTATAATAATACAAATTAGCCATTTACAAGCATCTCCACCATCTTGTCAAAGGATATACCGGCTTTCTTTAAAGCCATAGGCAAGAGGCTTAGTTCCGTAAGCCCCGGTATTGTATTTATCTCAAGGGTGTATATGTCTTGATTTTTTACCCTAAAGTCTACTCTTGCCATATCTTTTAACTCAAAAACATCTACTATCTTTGCTGTAATCTCCTTTAGTTTTTGTGAGATATCCTTATCCTCTACAAATATATACTCTGACATCCCCTTTGTGTATTTGCTTTCAAAATCGTATATACCTTTTTTTGGTATTATCTCTATGGGTTCTAAGATTTCTCCTTTAAAATATCCCACCGTCATATCTTTACCCTCTATGAACTCCTCTATGATAAGCTTATCGTCTATTTTGAATATATTTTGAGCGGCTTCTTTAAGAGATATATCATGTTCTACTTTAAAAAGCCCAAAACTTGAACCAGCGGATGCGGGTTTTGCTATACAGGGAAAGATATCCCAATCTATATCATCTTCTTTCTTATAAGCCTTCCATTTTGGGGTTTTAATATGATTTTGCACAAATATCTGTTTTGAAAAATCTTTATCCATACATATAGCACTTGTTTTTGTATTTGAGCCTACATAGGGTATCCCAAGTATATCAAGAAGACCTTGGACTTTGCCATCCTCCCCATAAGTCCCATGAGCTACTATAAATGCCTTTTGTGGTTTTGAGGCTTTTAGTTTTAGACACAAATTTTCATCTATCTCAAATACATCTACTTCATAGCCAAGCTTTCTAAGGGAGCTTTCCACCGCCTTAGCACCCTTTAGAGCAATCTCCTTTTCTAAGGAATCTCCTCCTGTAATCACTGCTATACGCATACTAGTTTTATTTCCTCTTCTAATATTATATTAAAAGCCTTGTAAACTTTCTCTTTTGCTATATTTAAAATATCTAATACCTCTTGAAAAGATGCGTTTTGATAGTTTATCAAAAAGTTTGCGTGCTTTTGAGAAAAACCTATATCTTTTAATTTATATCCTTTTAAACCCACCATATCCAATAGTTTACCTGCAAAATGCCCTGCTGGATTTTTAAAAGTAGAACCAGAAGTGGGCATGTTTAAAGGCTGAGATTCCATTCTTTTTTGATTTATAGCATGAGCTAAAGCCTTTACATCTTTTTTGGTTTTTTTAAATAAAAACTCTCCGTAGAGCACGGGTTTTTTTTCAAACTCAGTTTTTCTATAGGTATAAAATATCTCTTCTTTTGGTTTATACGCTATATCATCATCCTCTATAAACCATACACCTTTTAAAAAGTCAAAAACCTCAACACCATATGCTCCTGCATTCATGGCTATAGCACCGCCCACACTCGCCGGGAAACCTATAAGCTTGTAAAACTCGTCTATGCTATTTTCTAAAGATATCTTTATCAACTCTTTCAAAGATACGCCAGCGGAAGCTTTTACCAAAAGTCCATCTTTTGTCTGTGAGATTTTAACATCGTAAAAATATTTCGTATTTACAATAACCCCTCTAAAATCCCCAAACACGATATTTGAACCTTTTCCAAGTATGTATAGGTTGTCATCTTTATGCTTTTTATATATATCTAAAAACTCTTTTTCATTTTCTGGGAAAAACATGTAAGAACCCACTCCACCCACTTTTATGGTGTTAAACTCTCTCAAGTCTACATCCTTTCTTATTATCATTAGTTTATTTTATCATAATATATAAC
>CAZTLC010000038.1:0-9241 GCA_964614295.1 uncultured Aquificaceae bacterium
TTATAACATAAAGTTTATAAGCAAAAGTTTTAATAGTTTTAGGCTTTTGATATGATAAAATTTTATTATGGAAATATTGCAAATTCCTATAGAAGAAGAGGCTAAGCAGTCTTATCTTGACTATGCGATGTCTGTTATAGTAGGTAGGGCTATACCAGATGTAAGAGATGGTTTAAAGCCAGTTCAAAGAAGAATACTCTATGCCATGTATGAAATGGATCTCACGCCAGATAAGCCTTTTAAAAAATGTGCTCGTATAGTGGGCGATACGATGGGAAGATACCATCCCCATGGAGACCAAGCTATATACGATGCCCTTGTGAGAATGGCTCAAGATTTCAATCTACGCTATCCTCTTGTGATAGGACAAGGAAACTTTGGTTCTATAGATGGCGACCCTCCTGCAGCTATGAGATATACAGAGGCAAAGCTGGCAAAGATTACCCTAAGTCTTTTGGAAGACATAGAAAATGATACTGTTGATTTTATACCTAATTTTGATGAAAGTGTAACAGAACCACAAGTATTACCTGCAAAGATGCCAAATTTACTTTGCAATGGTACCACGGGGATAGCAGTAGGCCTTGCCACATCCATTCCACCTCACAACTTAAAAGAAGTATGCGATGCTTTGGTGGCTTTGGCTCAGAACCAAGATATAACCGTAGAAGAACTTATGCAATATATAAAAGGTCCTGATTTCCCAACAGGTGGTATCATAATAGGAGAAGTATCTCCTGAAGTCTATAAAACTGGGAGAGGACAAGTCACTATACAAGCAAAAGCAAGAGTGGAAAAAACAAGCACTGGTAGAGAACAGATAGTGATAACTGAAATCCCTTACATGGTAAACAAGGCAGAACTCATAAAAAAAATAGCAGAATTGGTAAGATCTGGTAAGATAAAAGAAATTTCTGATTTAAGAGATGAGTCTGATAAAGAAGGTATAAGGATAGTGATAGAGTTAAAAAGGGATGCAAAGGGAGAATCAGTATTAAAAAAACTTTACAAAAATACTTCTCTTAGGAAAAACTTTCCTATAAATATGGTAGCTTTAGTAGGGCTTGAACCAAAGTTATTGAACTTAAAAGATATACTAATGGAGTTTTTCAAGCATAGGCTAAATGTAATCTACAGAAGAACTGAATTTTTCTTAAGAAAAGCCGAAGAAAGACTTCATATAGTAGAAGGGCTTTTGGTTTGTATAAAGGATATTGATAAAGTGATAGAGACCATAAGAGCTTCAAAAGACACTCAAGACGCTAAGGAGAGGCTCATGAAAGGATGGTCTTTAACAGAAAAGCAAGCCCAGGCTATACTTGATTTAAGACTCCAAAGACTCACATCTTTAGAAACCACTAAGCTACAAAAAGAACACGATGAATTGATAGAAAATATTAAGAACTACAAAAATATACTTGAAAACAAACAAGAGAGAATAAATATCTTTATGAAAGAGACAAAAGAACTATCGGAGCGCTTTAAAGACCCTAGAAAAACCCTTATAGAGGGTATGACAAAAGAAGATGTATATGTGGATGTGTTTGTGACAAGAAATGGGTCTATAAAACCTTTGGATATTCTTGATAGTGAAGTTTTTGAAAAGGAAGAAAGATATCCAATAATAAGTGTAAAAAGTCTAAAATTTACGGAAGGACTTTTCATAGTATCAAACAAGGGAAGGGTATATTGGACTGCTGGTTCTGATGCATTATCTGGAAGCATAGTTCATATGAAGGATGTAGATGAGTATGCAGTAGGAGTTTTTGTAAGAGAACAATACAATTCAAGACTTTTGCTTTTAACAAACAAAGGATATATCAAAAAGATACCTTTAGTAGAGTTTGAATATAAAACTCAAGGGTTTCAGATTGTAAAATTGTCGGAAGGCGAGGAGATAGTATATATAAGTGGCTCTCAGGATGAAACTGAAGTACTTATTATCACTAAAAAGGGGTATATAAACAGGATTCAAACCCAAGATGTGGGTGCTTCCACTTCTGGTTCTAAAGCATTACAATGTATAAAGTTAAACGATGGTGATGAAGCTATAGTAGTAAAAGCTTTGGAAAATAAGGTTTTTGGGCTTTTAATAACGGAAGAAGGTTATGCTAAAAAGATAAAGTTAGAAGATATCCCAAGAAAATCAAGAACTTCTCAAGGCATAAATGTTTTAAAACAAAAAAGTTTAAATATAAGAGATTTTATGTTTATAAACGATGATGAAGATTTTGAAGTGCTATTATCTACTTTCAGCGGTTCTTATATGAAGTTTGATATCAAAAGCCTCATACAAAAGATAAAAGTTCCAGCAAGTATAAGTGCTCCAGAAGAAAGAATAGTAGATTTAAAAGATGATAAAATTTATAGGGTGATAAAACTATGATAAACATCGAGCTTATAAGAAAAAATCCTGCTTTTGTAAAGGAAAACCTTTCTAAAAGAGATATTTTTTTAAAAGATAGGATAGATGACATATTAAAATTAGACGAAGAAAGAAGACAAAAGATAAAAAAACTAGAAGATTTGAGAGCTTTAAGAAATGCCAAAAGCAAAGAGATAGGTGCTCTGAAAAAGCAAGGTATAAATACAGAAAACTTAGAGCAAGAGATAAAGGATATAAAAGATGATATAGCTGAGTTAGAAGATGAACTTCATCGTATAGAAAAATACGTTGAAGACCTGCTCCTTAGAATACCAAATCTATTGCACGATAGCGTGCCTTATGGCAAAGATGAAAATGATAATATAGAGATAAAAAGATGGGGAGATATTCCAAAATTTGATTTTGAATTAAAAGACCATTCAGAGCTTGGTATATCTATGGGTTTTATTGATTTTAATCAAGCTGCCGTCATATCAGGGAGTAGGTTTAGTATACTAAAAGGTCCTTTAGCAAAATTGGAAAGGGCTCTTATAAACTTTATGCTAGATATAAATACCAAAAATGGCTACCAGGAAATGTTAGTACCACACCTTGTAAAACAAGAAGCTCTCATTGGTACTGGTCAGCTTCCAAAATTTCAGGAAGAGCTTTATTATATAAAAGACGACGAGCTTTATCTAATACCCACAGCAGAAGTACCGCTTGTGAATGTATATAGAGATACTATACTTCAAGAGTCAGATTTACCTATAAACTTAACAGCCTACACACCTTGTTATAGAAGAGAAGCTGGTTCTCATGGGAAAGATATAAAAGGTCTTATAAGACAACATCAATTTGATAAAGTAGAACTTGTAAAGATAGTGCATCCTGAAAACTCTTACGAAGAGCTTGAAAGACTTTTATCAAATGCTGAAGAGATATTGCAACTTTTAGAACTTCCTTATAGAGTAGTTGCTCTTTGTTCTGGAGATATAGGTTTTTCAGCTTCTAAAACTTATGATATAGAAGTATGGATACCTTCCCAAAATAAGTATAGAGAGATATCCTCTTGTTCAAACTGTGAAGATTTTCAAGCCAGAAGGGCAAATATAAAGTTTAAAGATAAAACTGGTAAAAATAGATTTGTACATACGCTGAATGGTTCTTCTTTGGCAGTAGGTAGAACTTTGGTAGCTATAATGGAGAACTATCAAACTAAGGATAACAAAATAAGGGTACCAAAGGTGCTAAGAGATTATATGAAGGAAGAATACATATGAGAAAAGCACACATTTTAAGGCAAACAAAAGAGACCACGGTTGACATAGAAATAAACCTAGATGGGTCTGGTGTTTACCAGATAGAAACGTCTGTTGGTTTTTTGAATCATATGATGGAGAGCTTTTCCAAACATAGTTTTATAGATATTAAACTAAAAGCCGAAGGAGATATAGATGTATCCTATCATCATCTTGTGGAAGATGTAGGTATCACCCTAGGACAGGCTATTCTAAAAGCTCTTGGAGATAAATCTGGTATAAATAGATACGGTTTTGCAGTGCTTCCAATGGATGAAACTCTGGTGCTTTGCTCTCTTGATTTTTCTGGTAGAGGACTTTTTTATTACGATAGAAGAGACTTGAGGGGGAAGATTACAGAATTTGATTTTGAATTGATATGGGAGTTTATAAAAGGTTTTGCTTTGGAATCCAAAGCCACTATACATGTTAAGATATTAGAAGGTCATATATTGCATCATATAGCTGAATGTATTATTAAGTCTTTAGCTTTTAGCGTAAGGCAAGCTATATCTAAACATGATAAAGGTATACTCTCTACAAAAGGGCTTTTATGAGAGATAAGTTTAGGGGCATCATCCTTGGTGCTGCTATAGGAGACGCTATAGGTAAATCTTTTGAAGACCTTGATATATATCAAGTGGAAGAGTTCTACAGAGAATTACCCATATCTACGTTTGTAGAACCGCACCCGAGTTCCCCGGCTTACTTTCAATTACCAAATGAAACGTCCGATGAGACTACAATAGTAAGGCTTTTGCTGGAATCTATAGTAGAGTCTAAAGAACTTAACATATACAACTATTTTGACAAGCTAAAGTCTTGGGCTTTTGATGAAAGCATACATAAGTATCCTGACCCTTTTATATTAAAAGCTATATACAACTTATCCAATAATATAACAGAAGGGTTCAATTATTCTTCTGTAGAAGGGATACTAAGAGTTGTGGCGGTATCTATGCTCCACTTTTACGACGAAGAGCTATCGGAAGAAGCTGCAAAGCTTGTTAGCGCTCTTACCCATAGAAGCCAAGAAGCTTTGGATGCTGCTGTCTTATTTAATACTTTTCTTGTAAAAGCTATAAAAAACGATGAAACACTTGATAGTTTAGAAGGTAGGATAAAATTGTTAGATACTCTTAACTCAAAAGTAAACAGCCGATATTCCAAAAGAACTATAAATGTTATTATGGATGCTTTAGAAAGTGGATATTCAAAAGAAAAAGCTATACTAAATATAGGTAATGGAAATTATGTGCTTGAAAGTTTTGGGCTTTCTTTATACTATTTTCTATCAGAGGGCATAGAATATCCTTTTGATGCTTTTGTAAATGCCATAAATTCTTACTGGGAATTTGGTGGAGATACCGATGCCATCGGATTCATGACAGGGGCATTGATAGGAGCTTATCATGGATATAGTTTTTTACCAGAAGAATTGATATCAAACTTAAAAGATGAAGAGCGCTATACATATTTGGCAGATAGTATTTATGATTTAGTGAAAAACGTATATCAAAAATAAGATAAAATATTTATATGTTTGGATTCATGAATAGTGCAATAGGTATTGATTTGGGAACAGCAAACAGCTTGGTATTTGTACCAGGAAAAGGTATTGTTTTAGAAGAGCCTTCTATAGTGGCTATAGACTCTAGAAAACATAAAGTTTTAGCGGTAGGAGCAGAAGCCAAAGAGATGCTTGGTAAAACCCCTGAATATATAAAGGCTGTAAGACCTTTGCGAGATGGTGTGATAACAGATTTTGAAATTACCCAGGTGATGATATCTCACTTTATAAAAAAGACCCTTGGTAAAGGTATCTTAAAACCAAAACCAAGAGTTGTAATAGGGGTGCCCTCCGGTGTTACACCTGTGGAAGAAAGAGCTGTAATAGATGCAGCTAAATCGGCTGGCGCTAGAGAGGTTTATCTTATAGCAGAGCCAATGGCGGCTGCCATAGGAGCAGATTTACCTATATCAGAACCTGTGGGTAATATGATAGTAGATATAGGTGGGGGTACCACTGATATAGCTGTTATATCTTTGTCAGGTATAGTTATATCACATTCTCTTAAGATAGCCGGCGATGAAATGAATGAAGCCATTATTGAGTATATAAAAAGAAAGTTTAGTATGCTTATAGGTGAGCAAACCGCAGAAAAGATAAAATTAGAGCTTGGTTCGGCTGTCTACCCTGCAGAAAAGAAAGAGATGGAGGTGAGAGGAAGAGATGCTACTGGTTTACCAAGGTCTATCATGGTATCTTCAGAGCAAATATACGAAGCTCTAGAAGATACTCTAAATACCATAGTAAGTGCAGTAAAAACTACTTTAGAAAAAACTCCCCCAGAGTTAGCTGCAGATATAGTAGAAAGAGGTATAGTATTGGCTGGAGGTGGTTCTTTGCTAAAGAATTTAGATGATAAACTTACTAAAGACTTAGGTATAAAAACTTATTACTGTGAAGACCCCCTTAGAGCCATTGCAAGAGGTGTTGGTAAAGTGGTAGATGATGTGGAGCTTCTAAAAAAAGTATCATTTGCATGAGAATTAGTTTTCTCTATCTTGTTTTGTTTAGCATATCCTTAGTATCTTTATTTATTCCTTTAAAAATAGAGTATATACTTATAAAGTATAACCCTTTTAACTACATCAACGATTACAGGCTAAGTATTTATGCTTTTAGTAAAGATGCAATATCTGATTATATTGACTTAATAAATATTAGAAGGGAAAATAGCTTACTAAAAAAGAAGCTTGCTTATTATGAAACGTTTAAGAACGAGTTATCAAAATGTCAGAACGAATCAAGGCAACTTTATTATATATCAAACACCCTTTCCTTCATAAATCCTAAAGCAAATCCTTCAATATATATAACAAAAGTGGTGGGGTACGATTTGTCCGGCAAAAGAAGTTTTATAGAGATAGAAAACAACGGAAATATAAAAGAAGGAGATATAGTATCTTCAAATGGATATTTTTTAGGTATAGTGTCTAAGAGCTACAAGAATATGGCTTTTGTTATCACAGTTTACAATAAAAAGTTTCATGCTCTTGTATATGATTATGCCACTGGCGATACTTATATTTATAAAGGTGGATATCCTTATGGGTCTATTATTAATGCAAGCTCTTCCGATAATATAAATGTTGGTGATTTAATTTATTTTAGAAGCCTAAAAAACCAAGAAATTCCATATCTACTTGTAGGTAAAGTTAAAAGTGTGAATAGGGCCAAAAATTTATTTTTTTTGAAAGTTAGCGTTAGGCCTTTAGCTAATCCAAATATATACGATTTTGTGGTAGTAATAGATAATAAAACAGGTACTCAAAATGAATAAGTTTTTCGTGTTATCTTATATAGTGCTTTTCATACTAGAATTTTTATTATTAGAAGGGAATGGAACATATCCTTTTCCAGAGGCATTTTTAGCACTCATATTTTTAAACATAGAAAATATCTATCTACCTTTAGAAGCTTTTTTATTAGGGATAATGATGGATTTGAGTACAAACACAATCGGGGTGTTTACCTTTAGTTATACTTTTTATGCTATTTTAATACGGCTTTTTTCTAACTATGTTATGGATTTTGAAAGTGATTATTTGAAAATACCCATTTTCTTTATCTTTGATATACTTGTGAAAATCACAAACATTGCCATAATTTATCTAAAGAGTGGTTATATTAATATCAGCTTTATGGATTTTGTGATAGCAGTTTTTATAGATTGCTTGATTTTCATCGGTTTAAATAGATTTTACAAAAGAACATGAAAAAAAACTATTTGGTTTTTGGGCTTTTAATATTGGCTGCTTATATAGCTATTGGTGCAAGGCTTTTTTATCTTCAGGTAATAAAAGGAGAGAAATATTATGAGGAATCAAAACAAAATTATACAAGACTTCAAATCTTATACCCACCAAGAGGTGCTATTGAAAGCTCAGATGGTGTGAAGCTTGCTTACGATATTCCCACTTATGATTTATATATAGACCCTCAAGAGATATCAGAAAATAAAGATTTAGGCAAAGAGATAGAAAGATTTAAAAAAATGTTTGGCATTGATATAACTAGCGCAATAAAAGCCAATAAAAACTCTATAACACCTATCAAGATAATGGATAATCTAAATACCGAACAATTAGAAACATTTTACACAAACTCATATAAATTTCCAGGTATCTTCGTGGGTATAGTTCCAAAAAGAGTGTATCCATACGGTGATGAATATGCTCATATAATAGGATATGTAGGACTCCCTACCGCTAAAGAATTAAAAGAATACGACATAGGACCCCAGAGTCTCGTGGGAAAGGCAGGTATTGAGAAAAAATTTAACAAATATCTTATAGGCACCCTTGGATATAAAAAGATAATGGTTAACGCCTTGGGCAAAGAATTATATACTATAGATAAAAAATCTCCGATACAAGGTGATACAGTGGTACTTACCATCAACTCTCATATTCAAAATATAGTACACAAAGTATTTTTAACCTCTGGTCAAAAAGTAGGGGCCGTTATCGTAATGAACGCTCATAACGGAGAAATATTAGCTCTGGACAGTTTTCCAGAATATAATCCAAATGATATATATAAAGATTGGAATAATATTATAAACAACCCTCTTAGACCATTTTTGAATAGAGCTACCGAGGCTATATATCCTCCTGGGTCTGTTTTTAAAGTTCCTATCGCCATAGCTGCTTTAAAGTACAATGTTATAACACCTTCTTCCACCCTTGATTGTTCTGGTTATATCAAAGTAGGAAATCATATTTTTTATAATTGGATTAGATACGACACTGGATATCAGACCATAGACCAAGCTTTACAGAACTCCTGCGATACATTTTTTTATCAAATCGGTATGAAATTAGGTCAAAGAAGAATATACGATATAGAAAAGGAGTTTGGTTATGGCCATAGCATACCTTTTGAGTTATACAATTCACCAGGTTTTTTACCTACTAAAAACTGGAAACTAAAGAAGTTTCATCAGCCTTGGTATGAAGGTGATACTGTAAATATGAGTATAGGCCAAGGTTATGTACTTGTAACCCTATTACAACAAGTAGTAATGATGGAAGGTATAGCCAACAACGGTGTTATATATCAACCAACGCTTTTGAAAGAGATAAAAACGACTGATGGAAAGGTAATATTCAAAAATACCAGAAAAGTCTATAGATACGTAAAAGCACCTTTAGAAGATTATTCTATAGTTAAAAAAGGACTAAGAGAAGTCGTACTAAGAGGTACTGGTACAAATGCATTTTCTACTATCGTAGATATAGCTGGAAAGACTGGTACTGCTCAAGTGGTATTTGGGAAACATGTAGGACCAAATAGTCCGTGGAAATATCAACCAGAGGCTTGGTTTGTGGGATTCGCTCCCTATAGAGACCCTAAATACATAGTTGGCGTGATAGTAGAACATGGTATTGAAGGCAATCTCACCGCTGCTCCCATAGTAAAAAGAATATTAGAACAAATATATATAAAAGGTATAAATAGAGAAATAAACTAACTTGGTTGCAACATAGCTTGTTGCACGAAACATAA
>CAZTLC010000039.1:0-8975 GCA_964614295.1 uncultured Aquificaceae bacterium
GCAAATATAAATATCAAGACAAATTCTATTCATTATGGGACTATAGTTTTTGAAGGTATAAGAACTTATTACAACGAAGAAAAGAAACAACTCTATATACTTTTTTCAAATGAACATTATGCTAGGCTTTTAAAAAATGCCAAAGCCATGTTTATGAATTTAAATAAAACTCCAGAGGAGTTGACAGAAATTACCAAAGAGCTTTTAAGAAGAAGTGAGATAAGAGAAGATACGTATATAAGACCCTTTGTATATTTTAAGGATTTGGCTCTTACACCAAAGCTAAAAGACTTCACCCCTGAGATAGCTATATATACATACAAGTTTGGAAGATATTTAGACACTTCAAAGGGCATACATGCAAAAGTCTCTTCTTGGAGGAGAAATCCAGACAATTCTATACCATCCCGTTGGAAAGTGGCTGGTGCTTATGTAAATAGCGCTTTGGCAAAAACCGAGGCTTTGATGTCTGGTTATGATGAAGCTATACTCTTAAACGAACAAGGCAACATAGCAGAAGGCTCTGGTGAAAATATCTTTATAATAAGAGGTAAAAAGCTAATAACCCCATCCTTTAGTGAAGGTATTTTGGAAGGGATTACCAGAAGGGCTGTTGTAAAACTTGCCAAAAATGAGCTCTTTTTAGAGATAGAAGAAAGGTCTATAGCAAGAAGCGAGCTTTATATGGCAGATGAAGTATTTCTTACAGGCACCGCAGCAGAGATAACCCCAGTTGTTATGATAGACAATAGACCTGTGGGAGATGGTAACATTGGGCTCATCACTTCAAAGCTTCAAAAACTATACTTTGATGCGGTAAGAGGAAATATAGAAAGATATATGCACTGGCTTACACCAGTATATGACACATAGATTTATAAAGGATGTATGCTATGAACTTTCAAAATATCCAAGAAATATAAACTCTTCTGGAGCAAGCAAGGTTAAAAATTTTATAAAAGAATTTGCCATAAAAAACAACTTGCCTTTAAATATAGAAGAGATTAAAATAAAAAACACCCCCACTACACTTTTATTAAAAGCCAAAAAACTTGTGAATTTAAACATATTAAATACATTTAATGACCCTGTAGAAGGAAAGACTATTATTTTGGAGATAGAAAAGCTAAAACACATAAATACCCTTGAGGATTATATACCGATTTTACTTGTAAAGGATATAATGGATATAGACCTTTACAAAGATAAGATAAACGCCTTAAAACCAAAAGCTGTGATATTTACCTTTATAGATTTGAGCGTATCTTTTTATCATAGGATTTTTAACTACAATATGCCTATCTTTTCCATAGGATACGATGACTTGAAGTATCTTGATGGACTTTCATTTATAAGCCTAATACCAGAAAAGGAAGAATCTGCTGTTGTAGAAAATATCTCATTTGATATCGGAAGAGGACCAATTGTCTATATAATTAGTTCAATAAGTTCAAAGGAGGAGAGTCAAGGAGCTATCTACAGCGCTTCTTCTGTGGCTTTGAGTCTTGGATTGGCAGAATCCTTTTGCAAAACTTATAACAGCGATTTTAAATTTAGATTCTTTTTTGCAGAAGAGGATAAAGATTTTGAAGCTATTAAAAGGCATTTGGAAAGGGGACAAAAATATGTTTATTATGCAATATCAATATTCAACATGGGCTGGTCTAACAAAGCATGTTTTTATGAAGATGCTCATGGTGAAAACGCCATATATATGAGTGATAAGTTTTATAAATATACCAAAAGCCTAAACCAAAATGTATTTTTTCTGAAATCAAGCACCCTATCTTTTCTGCACGCCCATTTTAAGGATGCGGGTGTTAAAACGCTCATGCTTGGGTCTTATCCTTGTATGATATCAAATACACGTTACGATAACATAGAAAGTTTAAGATTTGAAGAGCTTTACGCTTGGTTTGAAATATTGTCTGGGTTTTTAAGGAGGTTTCATGCGCTTTAAATATATAATGTTAAATATCTTTTTTATATCTTTGGCTTTTGCTGGGGCTGATGTTGTGGATAAATTTTTATACAAATTAAAACATATGAACCTTATAAGGATGGATTTTGAACAAAGGTTTTATCCCATAGGTTATACAAACCCAATAGTCTCTTACGGTGAGGCTTATATAGAAAACAAACCTCCTTTCAAGATAAAGCTTATATACAAAAAGCCAAATCCTTTTATAATCCTTTATAATGGTAAAAGCACGATACTTTATAACAAAAGCACTAACGAGACCTATGAATCAAGTGGTAAAAACGATGAAATAAGCGGTATGAGTGTATTGAATAAGAATATAGAAGAGATTTTTAGACCTATCCTCACCTCCTATCAAAGGGGCTATTATGAGGTGCTTTTTATACCAAGAGCCAAAGCTTTTAAAGATATAAACTATGTGATATTGAAGCTAACAAAAGACCTAAACCCAAAATCCTTTTATGTTTATATGCCTAAAAAAGGCGTTTTGTATATAAAGGTCTTAGGCTTTTATAATGAAAAGCTTGATGAAAATATATTTAAATTACATTAGCGCTCTTCTTCGTATCCTAATTCATCTTCCGGTATATCTTCTAAAGGTTCTTCTTCAAGAATATCGGGTGAATGGATTATAGTTATAGAACCAGACTCGTCTCTTATAATCTCTTCTAAGTATTCTATGTATTCGTCTGGTACCATCAAATCCTCTATTTCTAAAGCGTCAGACATCCTAAGCTCTATTAGCCATCCCTCCTCGTAAGGGTCTTCGTTTACTATGTTGGGTGTATTCTCTATATAAGAGTTTGTATTCTCCACTGTGCCAGTGATGGGGGATAGCACCTCAAACATGCCTTTTAGACCCTCTATCCTACATATTACGTCTTGCGATTCAAAGTAATCTCCAATGTTTGGAAGCTTTATCTCCTCTATAGTATCAGTTTGAAATTGCGCGTAGTCTGTTATACCAATCCTTGCAATATTTCCTTTTACCAAAACCCACACATGGTCTTTTGTATAGCGATACTTTTGTGTTTTTACTATATATCTTCCTACCGCTACTTCATCTTTTCCTAACTCTTCCATATATACCTCCGATATAGCTCTATATTATAACTCATTCATAAGCTCTCTTACAACATTTTCCATCCTCATACCCCTAGAACCTTTTATTAGTATCATCGTATTATCGGTTTTTTGTTTTAGGCTTTTAACAAGGTATGAAGATAGCTCCTCTTGATGCTCAAAGTAAAAAACCTCTTTGTTGGAAGAGCTTAGCACATTGTAGGCGTATCTCATGTCTTTTCCGTAAAAATATATGGTATCTATATGAGATGATTTTAATATAGCACCTATCTTTTCATGGAGGGCTTTTGAATGTTCTCCCATCTCAAGCATATCCCCAAGGACTATTATCTTTTTAAAAGCCTTGAAACTATCAAGGGTGAGGATGGCATTTTTAACGGAGACAGGGTTTGCGTTGTAAGTATCATCTATTATCTTTAAAAATCCTTTGTTTATAAGCTGCATCCTCCCTTGCACACCTGTAAAACTTTCAATTCTATCCTTTAGCTCCTTCCAATCTATACCCAATGAAGAAAGCACCCCTATGCTTGCTCCCACGCTTTCTGCTATACCGATACTAAGCATTGGCATCTTAAAGCTTACCCCCATTATCTCAAAGTGAGTACCCTCTTCATCTATGTATACGTTTTTTATCTTGATATCTGCATCTTCTCTAAATCTACAAAAGCTAAGACCTGATTCTTTTTTATAAAAGCTATAAAACGCCTTTGGATAAATACCCTGCAAAAGATTTGGAGAATCAAACACTTCAAAGTTCCCCCTTACTATATTTTCTATAGAACCAAAACTCTCAAGATGTTCTTCTCCTATAGAGGATATAACGCCTATATGTTGTTTGGCTATGTTTGTAAGTTTTTCTACATCTTTTAAAGCGGTGGCTCCCATTTCAAGCACCAGATAGTCAATATCGTTGTGGGCAGATATCACCACCTTTGGAAGCCCTATTTGGGAGTTATAATTTTTGTAGGTTTTGTGAACTTTCCCAGGTAGTGTATGGGCTATAAGTTCTTTTGTGGTGGTCTTTCCAGCAGAACCAGCTATGGCTATAACCGTCGCCTTAAGCTCTTTTCTTTTCAAAGAGGCTATGTCTTGTAAAGTCCTTATGGTATCTTTGGCTTTTAAACAAGTCTTATTTTTTATTAGAATATCTTTACAGTCAAAATCCTCTTTTACCAAAAACCCAGATATATCTTTATCAAGAAGGTCTTTTATATAAAGATGGCCATCGGTTTTCTCTCCTTTTATAGCCACAAACAACCCATCTTTTACAGGCTCTCTGGAATCAAAAAACACATCTTTTATATAAAAAGGCTTTCCTTCATGAATCAAGTTTAACTTTCTTGCCACTTCCAAAGAGTTCATCCAAATACCCTTTTTACGCTTTCTACACCTTTTATTAATTTTATCTCACCAAAAGCTCTTTGTAAATCCTTTGTGTTTCTTAGTTGTATTTTAAAATCCATGTTTGCTATATTTAGATTGTTTGTTTTTGTGGAAGCTTCTACTATGTTGATGTTTGATTTTGTAAAAGCTAAAGATACTTCTGATAGTATGCCAGGTCTATCTGAAGCGATGACTCTTACCCTTGTAGTGTATAGCTTATCTTGACTTTTCCAATCTATCGTCACCACTTTCTGAGGTATGTTTCTAATGGCGTATTGAAGGTTTGGGCACTTTTCATGATGTATTACAATGCCTGCATTTTTTGAGATAATACCAAGTACTGGGTCTCCTGGTATTGGCATACAGCACTTTGCTACGCTAAAAAGCACGTTTGATATATTCTCAAGTTTTAATGAACCTTCTTTACCTTCATCTTTTATCTGTCTTTGCTCTTTTTCTTTAGAAAATATCTTTATTATCCTATTTATAGGGATTTTACCAAAACCAACATTTGCAAAGACTTCTGTATCTGTGGTATCAAACTGAATAGTAAGCTTTTTTATCATCTCTTCAAAGTTTATGTTTAACTTTTCTGATAGTTTTAAAAGCGTCTTATAACCTTCTTCAGTGGCAAGTTCTTTTTCTTGAGCTTTTAAGAAAAGCCTGATGCGAGTTTTTGCTTTTTTTGTGGTAACTATCTTAAGCCACTCTATCTTTGGGGTTTGAGAAGGATGTGTTATAATCTGTATCCTGTCCCCACTCTGAAGGACATAGGATAAAGGGACTATTTTGTTGTTTACTATAACTCTATGACAGTGATTTCCTATATCCGTATGTATATAATATGCAAAATCAAGAGCTGTAGCACCTTTTGGTAATACTATAACATCATCTTTTGGTGTGAAGACAAAGACCTCATCTTCAAAAAGTTCTTCTTTGACAGCTTCTATAAGTTCATCGGCGTTTTTAGTTTTTATGCTGTTTACCACATCCCTTAACCAGGCAAATATAGAATTGTCTTTTGTAGAAGCGTTTTCTTTATAAGCCCAGTGAGCTGCTATGCCCTTTTCTGCTCTTTCATGCATTTCGTAGGTTCTAATTTGCACCTCTACTACCCTTTTCTTAGGACCTTCTACGGCGGTATGAAGAGATTGATACATGTTTGGCTTTGGTAAAGATATGTAATCATCAAAACTTCCCGGTATAGGCCTAAAGATGCTATGCACTATCCCCAATATGGTATAGCACTGGCTTACATCCTCTACTATTATTCTTATACCAAGTATATCTTGTAAATCCTCCAACTTTAGATTTTTGCGTTTGATTTTTTGATATATGCTGTATATGTGCTTTTGCCTGTATTGTATGGTATAACTTGGCTTTTTGTCTTTGAAAAAGGTATTTATAGCCTCTATTAGTTTTGGTATGAAGTATTTTTTGAGATATGTTTCTGATTCTGCGCTTATACTTTGAACAAAAGCTTTTATTTTTTCATATTCTTCAGGATGTGTATATTTTAAATACAAATCTTCAAGCTCTTTTTTTATACTCCATATACCAAGTCTATGGGCTATAGGAGCGTATATGTCTATAGTCTCTTTAGCGATTTCAATTTGTTTTTCTCTTGGCATGTATTCAAGGGTTCTCATGTTGTGAAGTCTATCTGCTAACTTTATCACTATCACTCTTACATCCTTTGACATGGCAAAGAGCATCTTTCTATAGTTCTCAGCCTTTGCCTGTTCTTTTGAAGAAAACTTGTACTTATCTATTTTGGTAAGACCATCCACCAAGTTTGCCACTTGCTCGCCAAACTCTTTTTGTATATCTTCAAGAGTGGTATTTGTGTCTTCTACTACATCGTGTAAAAGCCCAGCTACTATGCTGTGATAATCCATATCTATGGAAGCCAGTATACTTGCTGTTGCTATTGGATGATTTACGTATGGTTCTCCGGATTTTCTTGTCTGGTTTTCATGCTTTTGATATATAAAATCAATAGCTTTGTTTATAATGTCCTCATGCTCTTTGTATTTGTTTAAAATATTTTCTATATGTTTTTCAACTGTTTTATCTAAGGTCTTCATAGGTTATCCAGAAGGAGCAGAGGTTTGGTTTTGAGGAGGCTGATTTGGAGCTGGTGCCGTGTTGGTATTTTGAGTGGGTTGGTTTTGGGCGCTGTTTTTGATGATTTCTTGTTTCATAGCTTTTAGTTCTTTTTTATGAGTCATGATATAATCGGTTACAAGGGCAGCTTTTTGAGGGTCCATGGCTGACAAAACGCTTCCAGCTTTTCTTGATGGTAGCATCACAAGAATCTTAGCGGCTATCTCTGGGCTAACGTCGTTTAACATGGCCCCAGCCTGGTCACTATCGGCAGCAGCCACCACCTTTACATATTTTTCAATCTCTTGTTCTTCTTTTACTTTTTTCTTTTTGGTTTCTTGCTCTTTCTTCTTTTGAAGTTTTTGAAGTTCTTCTTGTTTTTTCAAAAGCGCTTGAAGCTCTTCCTTTTGTTTTTCTAACTGTTGAAGCTTTTGGTCTAATATCGTGTTTAGGTTTTGCTGGTCTTGTTGCATGCTTTGTTGTATCTGGCTTTTAGCATTTTGATACAAAGCTGGCGCTCCGAAACTGTTTGTGCTATCAAAAGCAAAGAAATATGCAAAAAACAAAACTATAAGTATGTAAAAGTGTTTTAGATTGTAAAAGAAGCTAGCATCTATCTCTTCTTTGTAAAGTTCTTTTTTAGCATGTTCTAATAGTCTGTTGTGTTTTATTATTTCTAAAGCTTTTATATCTCTTATAATATCCTTTGATTCTTCTGAAAGAGCCTCTTCTATATATCTTAGTTCTTCCAACCTTCTTTCTACGCTTTTTAGCCTAATATGAAGCTTTTGATAGGCTACTAAGTTTGATATATATTTTTCGTATGTGTTTATGTTTTTGTTGAAAAGCTCCATAGACCCCTCTATGTCTTTTTTCTCGTTTTCCAAAGTGTTTATCTCATCTCTTATCCTATTTAACTCCGATAATTTTAAATTTAGCTCTTGCTTTTTTATGTCTATTAGCCTATCCACTGCAGACCTCGCATCCGCCAAGGGTCATAGATTTTATGCGTATGGTAGGCTGAGCATCAGATACTGGCACTCCTTGACCGTCTTTCCCGCAGGTGCCTATGGCAAACCCTTCATCGTAACCAACCGCATCTATATCCTCAAGGGCTTTAGGGCCATTGCCTATGAGAGTGGCTCCTCTTATAGGATATGTAATTTGTCCGTTTTCTATGATATAACCTTCCATTACATCAAAAACAAAATCTCCAGTGATGGTATTTACCTGTCCACCACCCATCTTCTTTACCAATATACCTTTTTTTGTATCTTTTATTATATCCTCTGGGTTTGTTTTACCGCTTTTAATGAAGGTATTGGTCATACGAACCACCGGTGGATAAGCATAGCTCTGACGTCTACCGTTGCCAGTGGATTTTACCCCATCTTTCATGGCTCTTAATCTATCATACATATAACCCACCAAATAACCGTCTTCTATGAGCACAGTCCTTTGGGCTTCCACTCCTTCATCGTCAAAATTGAAAGAACCGTTCATGCCAGGTATCGTAGCATCGTCTATGACGCTTACCAAAGAAGACGCCACTTTTTGACCTATCCTGTCTTTGTAAACAGATTGACCTTGTTGGACTAAATCCGCTTCAAGCCCATGACCTACCGCTTCGTGCACCATAGTCCCACCCGCCTCCGAAGACATTACGATGGTAAAATTACCTGCAGGGGCTGGCTTTGCATCCAGTAGCATGATGGCTCTTTTTGCAGCTATACTTGCTATCTCTTCTGGTTTTCTTCTTTCAAAAAGCTCAAAACCTACATTACCCCCTATAGACTCATAGCCCCTTTGAAGGATACCGTCTTTGTAAGATACCGCTTCTGTATAGAAAATCGTTCTTGTTTGAGTATCTTCTATATGCTCTCCCAAGGAGTTTATTATCATTATCTTTCTTTTTTTATCCATCAAAACAGTGCTTACTTGTTTTATATGCTCTCCAAAAGACCTCGCACTCTCATTAGCTTTGTTTAGTATCTCTATCTTTTTTGAAAGCTCTATACTCTCTGGGTCTATCTCTATAGGCATATAAGCCTTTGAATAGGCTTTTCCAACCTTGATGGGTCCTTGAGAAGAGGTGTTTGCTATGGTCTTGGCAAGCTCTATAAGGCTGTCCATGTCAAACTCCGTTGAGTATCCATAGTAGACCTTGTAATCTTTTATAAGTCTAAGACCAATACCCACATCGTTGCCGTGCTCTATCTTATCCACCTTGTTGTTTTCAAATACAATCCTTGTGCTTGTAGAATCTTCGTAAAAAATCTCGGCGTATTCCCCACCTTGTCCCATCAAAATAGAAAGTATATATCCAGCTTTTTCCTGTAAAAGCTCTTTAACATCCATCATTTCTAAAAGCATAAAAACACTCCTTTAAATAGTCTAACTCTATTAATTTATCTTCAATTAG
>CAZTLC010000040.1:0-8924 GCA_964614295.1 uncultured Aquificaceae bacterium
AAGACCGTATCCATCTCTTTAAAACCAATGGAGAGTGGCATGACAAGCACCATGTTGTTGCCTAGAGGACGTAGGAAAACGCCTTTTTCTTTTGCATAGCGGGCTACTTTAAAGCCTATTCTTTCTTTAGGTTCGTAGGGTTCTGTTTTGTTTTTTGCAAGTTCTATTGCAGCCATAAATCCCAGTTGTCTTGTTTCTTTTACATTTTGTAGATGTTCAAACTCTTTTAAACGCTTTTCAAGATATGTAATTTTTTCTTTTAAAAGCCCTAAAACGTTTTCCTCTTCAAAGATTTCTATGTTTTTAAGAGCTACTGCACAAGCTAAATTGTTTCCAGTATATGTATGCCCATGGAAGAAGTGTTTAAACTCTTCGTATTCTCCTAAGAATGCATCGTAAATCTCTTTTGTGGTAAGTGTAGCTGCAAGGGGCATGTATCCACCTGTTATACCCTTTCCAAGTGCCATAAAATCTGGGCATATCTTTTCTTGCTCAACATAAAACATAGTGCCTGTTCTACCAAAGCCAGTGGCAACCTCATCAGCTATAAATAAAACACCATAATGTTTTGCTATCTCATATACGCTTTTCATAAAACCCTTTGGATATGTTAAAAATCCAGAAGCTGCTTGCATGCCAGATTCCATGACTATAGCTGAAGTTTTATCTTTTATCTCTTTTAAAAGTTTTTCAAGCAAATCAAGTAATTCTTGAGTTTTATGGCTTTTAGTAAAATGATAAGGTGATGGTAGTTTATATGTTTTAAAAAGAAGAGGTTTATAAGTATCGTGAAATATGGAAACACTACCTACGCTCACGCTCCCTATGGTATCACCATGATAAGCACCTTCAAAACTTATAAAGTAGGGTCTTTCTTCTCCTAAATTCTTAAAATAATGATAACTTAGTTTTATAGCTATTTCCATCGCCTCCGCTCCGTCTTCCGAGTAGAAAACTCTTTGAAGACAAGGTGGTGTTATATCCACAAGTTTTTTAGCAAGAAGTATCGCTGGTACATTTGAATTCCCCAGTGTAGTAGTATGAGCTACCTTGTTTAACTGTTTTATCAAAGCTTCGTTTAGTTTAGGATGGTTATGACCATGTATGTTGCACCATAGAGAGGAAATGGCATCTATATACTTATTCCCATATATATCGTATAGATATACACCGTCTCCCCTTTCAAATATGATACCTCCTTCCTCTTCATATACTTTCATCTGGGTAAAAGGATGCCAAAAATATGTTCTATCTACAGATTCTAAAAACATCAAAGATTCAATCTTCATGGGGTTTTGCCATCTTTTCAGGTCTTACATATTTATCAAACTCTTCTTCGGTTAGAATCCCTAATTCCACAGCCGCTTGTTTTAAAGATATATCCTTTTCGTAAGCGGTTTTAGCTATCTTAGCAGCGTTATCATATCCTATATAAGGATTTAGCGCTGTGACTAGCATAAGGGATTCTTGAACGTATGAGTTTATTTTCTTTAGATTTGGTTTTATGCCTTTTACCATGTGATCCGCGAAGGATTTCATAGCATCTGAAAGAAGTTTCGCAGAGTTTAAAAAGTTGAATATTATTACTGGATTAAACACATTTAATTCAAAATTACCCTGAGAATCGGCAAAACCTATTGCTGTATCGTTTCCCATCACCTGGACACACACCATCGTCATAGCCTCTGACTGGGTTGGATTTACTTTCCCAGGCATTATAGAAGAGCCAGGCTCATTGGCGGGAAGTATAAGCTCTCCTATGCCAGCTCTTGGACCAGAGCCCAACCATCTTATATCGTTGGCTATCTTCATAAGAGCTGCAGCTAAGGATTTCATGGCACCACTAGCCATTACAAATGGATCGTGTGAACTTAAAAATGCAAACTTGTTTCTAGAGACTTTAAAATCTATACCTGTGAGTTCTGAAAGCACTTCCACCATCCTTTTATCAAAGCCTTTTGGCGCATTTAATCCAGTGCCTACGGCTGTGGCGCCTATACCTATTTCTTTTAACTCTGGTAAAACTAGGTTTATACGATGAAGAGCTGTATCTAGCTGATGTACGTATCCGCCAAACTCTTGGCCTAAGGTCATAGGTACAGCATCCTGAAGGTGGGTTCTGCCTATCTTCACGATATCTTTAAACTCCTCCGCTTTCTCTTTTAGAGCATCTCTTAAATATTCTATGGCAGGGATAAGCTTATCTTTGAGGATTTGAACTGCTGATATATGCATAGCTGCTGGAAATGTATCGTTGGAAGATTGAGACATATTAACATGGTCGTTTGGATGTATAGGGTCTTTTGAACCAAGAGGTTTGCCTGCTAGTTCAGAAGCTCTGTTGGCTATTACTTCATTTACATTCATGTTGCTCTGGGTTCCTGAGCCAGTTTGCCATACTCTTAAAGGGAAGTGTTCATCTAATTTGCCTTCTAAAATCTCATCTGCCACCTTAACTATAAGCTCTTTTCTGTAATCATCTAATTTACCAAGTTCGTTGTTAACTATTGCGGCAGCTTTTTTAATAAGTGCCAAAGCTTTTATGACTTCTATAGGCATAATATCGTTTGATATATTAAAATACATCAGTGATCTTTGGGTTTGGGCACCCCAATACTTATCAGCTGGTACTTTCACTTCACCCATCGTATCTTTTTCAATCCTATACTCCATATTACACTCCTAAAGTTTTTATATATTATATATCAAAAGCCAGATACACAAAAGAATAAAAATGAAGATATATATCATATTGCATAAAAGGGGAAATGATGTTATAATAGCTTATCTAAGCGAGTGTAGCTCAATGGTAGAGCACCACGTTGCCAACGTGGTTGTTGCGGGTTCGAGTCCCGTCACTCGCTCCATTGATTTTATGAGAAAATATATACTTACTGCTTTTGGAAAAGATAGACCTGGTATAGTAGCTTCAATAACAGAAATTCTATACCAAAAAGGGGCAAATATAGAAGACTCTTCTATGAGTAGACTGTCAGACCAGTTTGTGATAATGCTTTTGTTCACTTCAGAAAATCCTATAGCTAAAGAAGATTTTAGGCTTGAAGATATAGAAGTATATATAAATCAAGTAGAAGACGAAAATATAACTAAGCCTTCTAATTGTAGTGTAATAATATCTATATACGGTGCTGATAAAACAGGTATAGTTTATAAAGTATCTAAGCTTTTAGCATCAAAGGATATAAATATCAAAGACCTTAGAACCCATAAACTAAAAGATATTTATATTATGCTTATGGAAGCGGACTTAAAAGACGTGAGTTTGTCTTCCTTAGAAAAATCTTTAAAAGACCTTTCAAAGGAGCTAAACGTAGACATATCTTTGCAGGAGGTTTGCAAAGAGATACTTTGATATACGATATTCTTGTTTACCCAAATCCATTGCTAAAGGAAAAGTCTAAGGATATAGATAAAATTGATGATAATGTTATTAAGCATATAGAAAATCTCAAAGAGACGATGTATTCAAAAGATTTTTGCACTGGCATAGCATCTTCTCAAGTAGGAGTCTTAAAAAATGTCTTGGTAATGGATGCCTCTAGATTTAGAAAACCTCCAAAACACCATCATGGGCTTTTAACTTTGATAAACCCTACCATTATAAAAACTGAGGATAGTATAGTTTTTAGGGAAGGTTGCCTTAGTATACCAGAATATACTGCAAACATTCAAAGATATAAATTTGTTTCTATAAAAGCCTTAGATGAGAAAGAAAATGAAATAGTGCTTGATTTGGAAGGTCCAGAGGCAGTGCTTTTTCAACACGAGCTAGACCATTTAAATGGTATACTTTTCCTTGATAGGCTCACTTCCCTTGATAATCTTTTTAAAAGGAAATCTTAAGTGGTATATTCTGCGTTTATTTTTATATACTCGTAACCAAGATCTGAAAACCTATAGCTAAAACTCTCTTTTCCTTCTTTTAAATCTAGTACGATATGTATCTCTTGAGATTGTTTCATTTTTTCGCTAAGCTTTTCTTTGCTAAAATGAAGTGGTTCTTTGTCGTATACTTTTACACCCATTATATATAAGCTAATTTTTAGAGGGTCTATAGGAAAAACAGTAGAACCAGCGGCAGCTAATATACGTCCCCAGTTTGGGTCAGCCCCAAATATTGCTGTTTTTACAAGGTTAGAAGTGGCTACTGCATTTGCTATAATCTTTGCCTTCGTTTTGATGCTAGCGTGTTTTACCTCTATATTTATTAGCTTAGTGGCTCCTTCCCCATCTTTTACTATCATATCTGATACTTCTTTGCATACATTATAGGCACAGTTATAAGCATCATCTTTGTAATCAAAATTACCATAGGATATTATGCCAAAAGCGTCATTGGTGCTTTGACATCCATCCACATCTATGGAATTGAAAGTGTTTTCTAAAATTGTATCAAAGTCTTTCTTTGGCATAAGTTTTGAATTTGTAAAACAAAAGGCCAGCATAGTAGCCATATTAGGATGAATCATACCAGCTCCTTTACCAAAACAAAAAGCTTCATATTCATCTTTTTTACAAAAAGCATACTTCGTAAATCTGTCAGTGGTGGATATCGTTTTTGCAGCTATTTCAAGGTCTAACACCTCAAGATGGTTTATCGCATACTCTATACCTTCTAAAATGTTTATTATTGGAAGGGGTTTTCCTATTATACCTGTGGAAAATACCAATACCTCTTCTTTGGGAATATCAAAAAGATTGGCTACTTTTTCTCCCATCATCCTTGCATGCTCGTAACCTTCTATGCCAGTGCCACAGTTAGCATTACCGCTGTTTATCACCAAAGCACTTACTCTACCTCCAGAGATTTCTAACATATTTTTAGAGTAAAGCACTGGAGCAGCCGCAAAATGATTTGTGGTAAAAACAAAATGAGCTTCGCAGGAAAAGGGTAGCTTTATAACAAGGAGGTCTTCTTTACCAGATTCTTTTATGCCAGCTTTTGCGATACCCATCAAAATATTGTTCATAATTACACCTCTTTTTTCTGATGTTCTTTTAATATTATATTCAGTGGAGCATAATTTAGGTTTAGTTTTTCTCTTAACTTTTTCTCAAAGAATCTAAGATAATCTTCTCTCCAAAATTCTTTATTGTTTGTGTGAAGCACAAGCGTAGGTGGTTTGGAAGAAAATACAGCATAATACACTTTTATAGGTTTTGTGGAATTTTGAGGATGCTCTTCCAATATTTTTTCTACAGCCCTATTTATAAAAGATGTCTTTATAGGTCTTGTGTATTCACTGTATATGTCTATAGCTTTTTGTAATATAGAGAATATATTTATGCCTTCTTTTGCACAGACATATGCTCTTGGGGCGAAATACACAAACTCTAATTTTTTATCAACATGTTTTTTCAAAGCTTCTAAATCTTTTACTAAGTCTATCTTGTTTATAACAATTATAAGACCTTTTCCTTTTCTATTTACGAGACTGGCAAGCCTCATGTCTTGTCTTGATACTCCTTCTGTAGCATCTATTACAAGAGCGCATACATCCGATTTTTCTATAGCTTCTAAGCTTCTATTTACCGCAAAAAACTCCACGCCATACTCAATGTTTGGTGCTCTTCTTATACCAGCTGTATCCACTAGTATAAAATCCCTTCCCTCAAAGCTAAACTCTACATCTACCGCATCCCTTGTGGTGCCTGCTATATTTGAAACTATGACTCTATCCTGTTTTAATATGGCGTTTAGCAAAGAGGATTTTCCGCTGTTTGGCTTTCCTATAAAGCTAAGTCTTATAAAATCAACTTTTGTCTTTTCTTGGGTAGGCGGTAAATCTTTTGTTATCTCTTCCAAAAGCTCAAAAACCCCGGTTCCATGAGTGGCAGATATTTCAAAAATATTTTCAAACCCAAGCTCGTAAAATTCTAAGGCATTTGCTTTTTTGCTATCTGTTTTATTTACTGCTATATAAACTTTTTCTTTGTAAGGATAAAGAAGTTTAGCTATGTCTTTATCTTCTGGGACAAGACCACTTTTCCCATCAACTACAAATATTATCTTATAGGCTTCTTTATATAGCTTTAACACTTTTTCTCTTACAGCTTTTGATATCTCTTCTTTGGAGTCTGTGAGTCCGCCAGTATCTATTAGTTTAAACACCTTATCTTGGAAGATTGCTTTTGTCTCTATCACATCTCTTGTGATACCTGGTATATTTTCTACTATGGATACTCTTCTTTTCAAAATTTTATTAAAGAGTGTGGACTTTCCAACATTCGCTCTTCCGGTGATAACAATTTTTTCCATATATTGATTATCTCATAAAAAGCCTTTCAAACATCAAAGATTTTAATACAACATCCTCGTCGTATTTGACTTTTAAAGATAACAAAGCTTTTATCTGGTTTTTATAAATATATTGAAATGTATCTTTAGGAAGTCTAGAATCTTTTGCCATGTATATAAGGCCGTTGTATTTTATTATTATATCATCAAATTGTAAAAGCATCTTCAAAACATCATCTTTTGCAGGAAAATCGAGCGCCAATGTAAAACCCTCTTTTACAAAAGAAAACACTCTATTTGGAGCATCTTTTAATCTTTTTAATACTACTAAGTAAGGATATATCTTGTGAGATTTTATAATATCAAAAATTTCTAAACAAGCCTCTTTAGGTCCTACGAATTGATATTGTAAAAACCCTCTTTTCCCATAAAGCTTGTTCCAGTTTTTGATGTTGTCCAGAGGAAAGAAAAAATCAAAGTAATGCACTAATGATTCATCCTTTGGCATCTTATGAAAGTAATATAGGTTATAAGATTTCATATCTAAATCATTTATCACAAAATTTGGCATTACAAAAGGTATATCTATCGTTTTTTTGCTTTTAAAAGCTTTAAAACGAAATTTCACATCAAGAGGGAGCTCTTCATATAAAGCATAATCCCCAAACATCACTAAGGCATTTTCTGTAAAGGCATCTATCCAGCATACTGAAAACTCGTAGTCTTTATCAAACTTTTCCAAAAGCTCCAGAGCACTTTCTAATCCTTTTGTTGGTATTATGTTTTGCTTTATGTATGGACTTCCCTTTATGATTTTTAATTTGGCTTTTGTTATCACTCCTAAAAGCCCCATAGACCCAATAGCCCCATAAAACAAATCGCTATTCTCATCTTTAGAGCAATGATATATACCTTTTGGTGTTGATATCTCAATATTTTCTACAAAATCTCCAAAAGCTCCCTTTGAACTTTTTCCATGTATATCGTTTGCTATAGCACCTCCTACACTTACAAAAGATGTGCCTGGAACGATAGGCAATGTATATCCTTTTGGCAGTAAAAACTCCAATATTTTTTTAAGCTGTATTCCTGCTTGGACTTCTATATACCCCTTTTGAAAATCTATATTTGTAAATAAGTCTAAGCTTGTGGTATCGTAAACGCTTTGGTATAAAGATTCATCACCGTAGCTTCTTCCATATCCTCTTGGTATGAAGCTTTTAGAAAAATCTATCTTATTTAAGATGTCTCCTTCTATACAAGGAAATCTACCCCATCCACAGATAAGTTTAGGATTTTTTGATATACTCATCAAGAGGTTTAGCTTGTTCTATTAGCATAATTGGGATATCATCTTCAATTGGATAAGCGAGCTTACAAGACCCACATATTAGTATATTTTTGTTTTCGTTGTAGAGAAGCTCGCCCTTACACTTAGGGCAAGCTAGTATATCTAAGAGTTCTTTATTTATCATATACTTAAAGTTTTTATTCTGTCTGCGGCATCTTTTAACCTGCTGGTGTCTACGGTAAGAGATATTCTAAAGTATCCTTCTCCAGCCTCACCAAAGCCACTTCCTGGAGTTACCACTATCGCTAGCTTATCAAGTAATAGCTCTGCAAAACTAGCCGATGTAAAGCCTTTTGGTACTTTTATCCATAAATAAAAGGTTGCATCAGACTCAAAGACTTCAAGATTTATAGCTTTGAGAGCTTGACTCATTACCTGTCTTCTTTCTTTGTATATGTTTCTTAAATTTTGCACTATACTCTCATCTAAATTGAGAGCTTTTATACCAGCTTCTTGTATGGCTTGAAATTGCCCAGAATCTACGTTTGTTTTTACCTTGCCAAGCCCGGCTATAAGCTTTTCGTTGCCTACCGCCATTCCTATACGCCAACCTGTCATGTTGTAAGTTTTTGACAAAGAATGAAATTCTATAGCTACTTCTCTAGCACCTTCAAACTCAAGTATTGAACGAGGCGGTTCTGTTATATATATTTCTGAGTAAGCTAAGTCTGAAGCTATTATGATGTTATATTTATGCGCAAAGTCTATAAGCTTTTTGTAAAAAGAATCTGGTGCTGTGGCTGATGTAGGATTGTTTGGATAGTTTACCCACATGATTTTTGCTTTTTGTAAAACATTTTGCGGTATAGAGTCTATGTCTGGCAAAAAATTATTTTCTTCTTTCAGAGGTAGCATATAAGGAATACCACCTGAAAATATGGTGGAAATCTTGTACACCGGATAGCCCGGGTCTGGGCAAAGTACATAATCACCTGGATTTACAAATGCAAGTGGAAAGTGAGCTATACCCTCTTTAGAGCCTATAAGCGTAACCACTTCTTTATCAGCGTCCAGCATTACCCCAAACCGTTTTTTGTACCAATCAGCTACCGCTTTTCTAAAGGAGTACATACCCTCATAAGATGGATACCTATGGTGCTCTGGCTTTTCCAAGGCTAGCTTGCCTGCTTCAACTATCTCCTTCGGTGTAGGAAGATCTGGGTCTCCTATGCCTAAGTCTATGATATCTGCTCCTTGAGCAGCCTTTTCTCTTTTCTTCTTGTCAATAGCCGCAAACAAATACGGTGGTAATACCTTAAGTCTTTCAGAAAACTCAAATTCCATATCAATATTATAAAATATTTTTGAAAAAAA